>CALMEH010000511.1 GCA_937863115.1 uncultured Acidobacteriota bacterium | reverse complement strand
ATCGTCATCGCGTCCAACATCGCCTCGACCTTTAATTGAATCGCATCGCGCTCACTCATTAAGTCTTCGACTTTTTCCTCAAGTCGTGTCTTTTCAGACAAAAGACTACTGACTTCGTGCCGCAAAGATTTCATTTCGTGTTCGATTTTATCTTTTTCCTCACGCATCTTTTTGGCAAATTCGATGGTGAGATATATTTTGTCTTCAAGATGCGAAAATTTTTCCATACCGGATAGACCGTTCATTTTAATTTCTCCAAATTGGTTTGAATTGCTTCGCTTTGATTATGTTTATTTTTAATGAAAACTTCAAGTATTCCGTTAAATTTTTATTAAAATCTCATTTTCGCATCCAATTCGGTTTCAAGTGTGGCGATAATCGAAGCGTGAATTTCGTCAATTTCAGCATCAATCAAAGTCCGTTCATTACTTCTATATTCAAGCCGAATTGTAATCGAACGCTCATCGTCTGCCACGCCTTTGCCTTCGTAAACGTCAACAAATTCAACGCTTCGGCAAATTTCCGAGGCATTTTCTTTGACGACTTTTTCAATTTCTGCAAAACTCGTCGTGCGTTTAACAAGCAAGGAAACATCGCGCAATGCCGACGGATATTTGGGCAATGGATGATACAAAACCGCAGAAGATTTTTCCGAAAGTGCGGTTTGCAAATCAATTTCGGCAACAAAAATTGGCTGTTTAAATTTGTAAATTGCGGCGATTTCGTCTGACAGTTTTCCTAAAAAGCCGATTTTTTTACCGTTCAGCAAAACGCTTGCCGATTGACCTTTTCGCAAATGTGTTACGTCTTCTTCGGCAAATTCTGCATTTGAAAAACCAATCGCATCGAGTGCGGCATCGAGTGCGCCTTTGGCATCATAAAAATCGAGTTCGCGTTTCACCATCGAACGATTTTGCTGAATTTCTCCACCGCTCAAAACTAATGAAAAAAGTTCGCGTTCAGTTGGCAATTTGTCTTCACTTTCCTTGGCGGCAAAAACCTTGCCGATTTCAAAAAGTTGGAGATTTTTATTCTGAAAATTAAAATTCGTCCGCACCGCATCGAGCAAACCCGAAAGCAAAGTCGGACGCATCCGCACTGCGCCTTCGATGACCGAATCTTGCAAAGTTATAAATTTATCAGTCGCGTTTTCGTCCAACAAATCCGGCACAAACGCGAAAGTTTGGTCCTTGCTCGTGTCAATAAAACTGTAAGAAATCGCTTCGTCAAAACCGAGATTTGAAAGCGTTTGCCGCAATTGCATTTTTCGCATTTCATTCGGCTGATATTCGCCCGCCGAAAAAGCCGGAGGCAATTCTTCGCCGATTTTGTCGTAACCGACGATTCGCGCAACTTCTTCAACTAAATCTTCTTCGATGTTTATGTCGTGCCGCCACGTTGGAGCGGTGAAGATTTGGGTTTGCGAATTTAGGATTTCAGATTTAATGCCGAGCGCGTTCAAAATTCGTATAATTTCCGATACTTCAACTTCCAAACCTGTCAGACGTTTTACGGCAAACTCTATATTATTCGATTCGATTACTTTTGTTTCTGTTTTTGTCGGATAAATATCAACAAAATCTTCGGCAATTCCGCCTGCGAGTTCGCAGATTAATTCGGTTGCACGGTTTGAAGCGCGAATTAGATTTTCAATATCAACGCCGCGCTCGAAATGATGACTTGCTTCGGTCGAAAGTTTCAATTTGCGCGAAGTTTGTCTAATCGAATCACGCTTGAAATATGCGACTTCGAGCAAAACGTCGGTTGTTTCTTCAGTAATTCCTGAATCAAAACCGCCCATAACGCCGCCGACCGCGACAGGTTTTTCCGTGTCGCAAATAACCAGCATCGTTTCATCGAGTTTGCGCTCGACTTCATCTAAAGTCTTGATAATTTCGCCGTTTTTTGCGCGACGAACGACAATTCGATTTCCAGCTAACTTATTAAAATCAAACGAGTGCATTGGATTTCCGAGTTCGTGCATCACGAAATTAGTAATATCTGCGACGTTATTTATCGAACGCTCGTCGACCGCTTCAAGCCGTTTGACTAACCATTCGGGCGACGCGCCAATCTTCACACCACGAATAATCCGCGCCGTAAAACGATTACATAATTCCGCATCTTCAATCTTGACAAGATTTTGGTCTTCGGTTTTCGGTTTTTGGTCTTTGTCATTCGTAATTCGTAATTCGTAATTCGTAATTGCTGAAATTTCACGGCTTATGCCGAGATGCGAAAGACAATCACCGCGATTTGAAGTAATGTCAACATCAAACACAAAATCATTGCCAAACGGGTGAATTCCTTCAACCGCCAAACCAACGCCCGTCAATTTTACCGCCAAATCTTCAGGCGATAAATCTATCTCGATCAAATCTTTCAGCCAATTGTAACTGATATTCATAAATAAAATTAATCTTTTCTTCTCAGAGAATTTATGCCGGAAACGAAAAACATAATTGCCATCACCAATTTTAATCCGGTCAAAGTCAACGAAATAACCGCATTATCTTCCGTTGGCATTCCGCGCCGCGACAAAAAACCGATTGCTTCATAACCGAACCATAACAAAGACAAAATGCCAAGCCCGAAAAACAAAATCGCTTTAATCATAATATTCTCCTATTCAACATTAGTTTTTCAAAAAATCTCTAGCTTTCAACCCTGACACATTTCCCGAAAATCGAATTCGCGCCAATCCAACCGTTAATTCGTCGGCGATTGTTTCCGATTTGAAATCGTGCGTCTTGGATAGCTATGTTAGGACGCATAAGTTCTGAATTTGTGAAAACAAAATCAATTTTTGTTTTCTTTTATTAAAAACTTTGCAGATGAAATAATTTCTTGTGAAAAACTAATATTATATCTAGCTGCCGCATCAAAATTGAACCCAATATTAAGCCTGCTTTTTGCGCTTTTTGGCATTTGAATAGGCATCTGACACAAAGAAACCTGATTGACAATGTAATCATACAATATATGTGATGCTATTTTACCAATTTCTTCTTCATCATCAGCAATACAGCAACAAGCTCCTTTACGTAAGTCAACCCAACCACCACCAACAATGGGCTTGTTACATGAACTTATAAAGGTTGCAATATTTTCATGGAAAAAAAGCCATCCGATTAAAACATCAACAGTTTCAAAAACGGAGGATTGAATTTGTGGTTTATCTATTGAAATTTCAGTGAAATTCCAATTATTTTTTATCATTTCTTCACGAAAATTCTTCAAATGATGAATATCTGCTAAATATTTAGGATTATAAACAAAGCCAATTCTTTTATGTGGAAACACAGTTTTTAAGAATTCTATTCTGTCTACAGCAGTAATTGAAAATGTTACTCCGCAAACATCTCCCCTAGCTGTGTCAGAATCAAGTGAATTACATAATTCGGAAGCAATTGGATCAGTAACTCCAACAAATATTTGTGGAATGTCTTTGTGATATTTTCTAATGTAAGTGCTTACCCCTGAACCAAAAGTTACAACAATATCTGGCTTTGAATTTGAAAATTTGGAAAACAACTCGTTAATAACTTTGGAGTTTCGCGCTTTGTTTGAATTATGAGTTCCTTGTGAACGCTCAACATGAATCAAAATGCCTTTATTACCTAATAAATTTTTAGCTTCGTGTATAAAAGCCTCTTCCATATCAACTAAATAAGGAGAGGTCCCATTTAATATAATTCCGACGTTTAGAGTTCTATCACCTATAGAATTAGAAGAATTGACAAACCTAGTAATTTTAGCGTTTCGGATGGATGTCTTTACAATTCTATAATTCTTACGACACCAAAATCTAAAACTAGGGCTAAATGACGCAATTATCCCTGCTGCTGCTAATGAGGAAATTACACCAACAAGAAATGAAACAATTTGAGTAACGGCAACATCTGACATAACTTTATCTAAACTGCTCCAAAAATCTCACATCGTTTTCAAACATCAAGCGAATATCGTCGAGTGAATACATCAGCGAACACATTCTTTCTAATCCGAAGCCGAAGGCGAAGCCGGAATAAACAGTCGGATCAACTCCGCAAGCGCGTAAAACATTCGGATGAACCATTCCCGAACCGCCGAGTTCGATCCAGCCTGAACCTTTGCACGGGCGGCAGCGTTCGTTTTCAAAAGTTCCGCTTCCGCCACATTTGAAGCAGGAAAAATCGAATTCCGCGCTCGGTTCGGTGAAAGGGAAGTAGCTTGGGCGCAAGCGAATAACCGTGTCTTTGCCGAATAATCTTCTGAGCCATTCGGCTACTGTGCCTTTCAATTGCGCCATCGTGATTCCTTTGTCAACGCATAAACCTTCGATTTGGTGAAACATCGGCGTATGTGTCAAATCGGGCGTGTCGCGGCGAAAAACTCTTCCCGGCGCGATGATTCTGAGGGGAACTCCGCGCCGTTCCATTGCACGAATTTGCACGGTCGAAGTTTGCGAACGAAGCGCAAAACCTTCCGTTGTGTAAAAAGTATCTTGCGATTCACGTGCCGGATGACCTTCGGGAATGTTGAGCGCGTC
>CALMEH010000510.1 GCA_937863115.1 uncultured Acidobacteriota bacterium | reverse complement strand
CTGATGCGCTCATCGTCCGCCGTAAACTCAGGCAAAAGCGCTTTTATCGCTACATCTCTGCCGAGAGATTTGTCGTGCGCGAGATAAACTTCGCCCATTCCGCCTTTGCCAAGACGTTTGATGATTTCATATCGCCCGAGTTGCTCGCCTTCCGCAAAGCTGCTGCCGAGAGCTTCTTCAACCGCTTTACGAAACGCCGAATCCTTCATAAAGCCGCTTTCGTAATTCTCTAAAAGTCGCTCGACTCCGTGCCGCAAAGTTTTATTATTGCCGCAAACTTCGTCCAAAAATTCGGCGCGTTTCGATGGCGCAACCTCCAACGCCGAATGAAAAACACTTTTTAATTTTTGATACCTCTCAGAAGTCATTACCCTATTGTTCCAAAAGTTTGTGTGCTTCGTCCATTATTTTTGGCAGTAATTAGGTAAAAAAGTGATATTTGATTAACTGAATTGCGGCTTTCGGAAAATTTTATGCCAGACTCGTTCCCAAAAGCCATTGTCCACCGTCAACCACCAACGTTACGCCATTAATGTAACTTGCCGCGTCAGAAGTTAAGAACAATGCGGCATTTTCGATGTCGGCGATTCGTCCGAATCTTTGCAGAGGAATTTTTTTGGTCAATTTGTCTTTTAATTCGGGCATTAAAAGCCGTTTCATTCCTTCAGTGTCTTCAATCGGTCCGGGGGCGATGCCGTTGACACGGATGCCGTGTCTGCCCCATTCGACCGACAAATTTCTAGTAATCGCATCAACTCCGGCTTTTGCCGCTGAAACGTGAATCTGCATCGGCGTTGCGAGATAATGCAAAGTCGCCGAAATATTCAAAATCTGTCCGCGCGATTTTTTCAATTCTTCAAACGATGCGCGGCAAACATTAAACGTGCCTTTCGTGTCAATATCAACGACCGTTCCGAAACCGTTCGGCGACAGATCTTCGGCTTTGCACAAAAAATTTCCCGCCGCCCCGTTGACGACAATATCGATTTTGCCGTAATGTTCGACGGTTTTCGCAATCGCATTTTCGACCGCTTCATACTCACGAACGTCCGCAACGACCGCAAAACATTCGCCGCCGATGGCTTCGATGCTTTGTTTCATCGCTTCGAGATTTTCGATTTTGCGCGAAGTTATCGCAATTTTCGCGCCCGCTTCGACAAACGCCCGCGCCACGCCGCCCGTAATTCCTGTTGCGCCGCCTGTTACAAACGCGACTTTACCTTGTAAAATGTTATCTGCAAATATTTTATCCATAATGTTATTACAAAAATTTAAACGCAAAGACGCAAAGACGCAAAGACGCGAAGAAGATTTATTAAAAAACTTTGCGCCTTTGCGCCTTTGCGCCTTTGCGTTAATTTTATTCTTCACATCTTGCAGTTCGCCGCCGACTGATTTGCGCCTCCTCGCGCCAGCCGAAAGTTTGGTTTATTTGGAAACGAACGATTTGGGAAAAACGCTCGAAAATTTGACCGAAAGTAAGCCGTTTCAACAATTAGCCAAACGTAAGCCGGATTTTTCCGCGCTTAAAAATATTCAAGTAGCAGTTGTAGTTACGGGTTTCGAGGCTTCGGAAAATCAAGTTACGGCGGAAAATTCCGTGCTTAATTTCAAGCCGCGTTTTGTTGCAATCGCCGATACGCACGCTTGGAATTGGCAGACTTTGAGTTTTACCGAATCGAAAATCGGACAATTTGCCGCCGACATTTTAAATAGCGAAGTTTCGCTGAAAAAAACTGACAAATCGGGCGGAACGTTTTTTATTTGGTCAGTTGAAAACACGCCGAAACTTTTTGCCTTTGTGTTGGACGGCAAGATTTTTTTCGGCAACGATGAAACGTCAATCGAAAAATGTTTGGCGGTTTCACGCGGCGAATCAGATAGTTTTGCAAAAACGGGAAAAACTTTTGAGCGCAACGCAGAAACTCTCGCTTTCGGCTATGTTTCGAGCGAAGGAATCGCGCAAATCTCAAATGTCGCGGGCGTTTCAGCCGCGATTGAAACTACCGAAAACGAAGAAGGCAGAGGTTTTATCGCCGGAGTTTTGTCGCAGATTTTGAAAAATTCAGTCAAAGAAATTTTCTGGATGGCAACGAAAACCGAACAAGGAATTGAAGATAAATTTTCCGTCGCGCTGAAATCCGAAGCGGCTTCGATTTTGAGTCAAACTTTGGTAACAACGCAAAATACGCAAACCGTTTCCGCTGAATTCGTGCCAACTGATGTTTTCAGCCTAACGCGCTATAATCTGCAAAATCCTTTGATTTCGTGGCGCAGTTTGTTGCTCGTTGCGTCAAAAAATACGGACGAATTAAACGCGAGAGTTTTGATTCAAAACTCGAACAGTTTGCTCCAATCTTACGGAATTGCAGACGCAGAAACTTTTCTGAGCGCAGTTGATTCGGAGCTTTTGACCGTAAATTTCGATGCGGAAGGCGAAAAATCCGTCGTCATTGTCGGTGTAAAAGATGCGGAAAAACTCAAAAAATCAATCGTCAAAATGAATT
Source organism: uncultured Acidobacteriota bacterium (assembly GCA_937863115.1). GTDB lineage: Bacteria > Acidobacteriota > Blastocatellia > Pyrinomonadales > Pyrinomonadaceae > CALMEH01. The sequence continues at coordinate 2,024 of CALMEH010000510.1, read as the reverse complement.
TCAAAATGCCGCCGCAACAATTTTTAAATGCCGGAATTTGGGGAACTGAAGATAAATTAACGATGGCGGCTTTCAGCGAAAACCGTCTGATTTTGGGCAATGCTGACAGTGTTTTGAATTGTTTGCAAGCAAAGCAAGACGGACAGAATTTTACGAAAAACCAGTCATTCAAATCTTTTACGGAGAGCAAAGCCGTTGCCGTAACTTTAGGAAGCGAAACGAATTCGGCAGAAAAAATTGTTGATTTTTTAGCGGATTTAAAAGACGAAAACACACGAATTACGACTTATTTTCTCACCGAAACACGCTACAACGACAAAGGTTTCGAGCGTAAAACTATTTCAGAGTTCGGTTTGATCGGCGATATTATTGAAAGGTTTAATGAATAATTAAATATTTTTTTGTTGCAACATTTATTACATTCGGAATAGGTGAAGGGTGATAGATGATAAGTTAGATAAGGTTGCCGCGATTCGCGCAAAATTATCACTTTTCACTTATCACCCTTCACCTATTCCGAATGTGTTTCGTTTATTTTCTCTTCGCTTTTCGTTTCAAATTTTTCACGTTGCGCTCAATCCAATTTTCGGCTTCGGTAAAATATAAAAATTTGCGTTCATCACGGCGAAATGCGGGCGTGTGATTGTAGCGTCTGCCGTTTTGGTGAATTGTCGGATGAAAAATGTGAAGCATTTCGTGGAAAACGACATATTCGACAACGTATTTCGGAACATTTTTATCGTCCAGAGATTTGCTGATAATGATTGTTTCGTGGGTTGAATCGTGATGTCCCAGAATTCTGTAAGTCTTGCGCGATGACCAACTTAAAACAGGTTTCAGAATTGAGTTTTGAAAATAAACTTGATTTACTTTTTCAAAAATTCCGTCCAAATCATAAACTTCGCCTTTCGCAGAAGTAATAATTTTTTTGCCTCTCGTGCGTTTGTTTTCTTTCGCTTGTGTTTGAATTTCCGTGCTTTTTACAAAGTTTGAATAAACCTCCCGCGCTTGCGGCGGAATTCTTTTTCGCAAAAGTTTAGCGACCAAAATAAACGCCAAACCTTTGTGCGCGTTCAAAGGCATTGCGCGGCAAAGCTCGGCAATTCGCACAAAAACTTTGCCGTCACGGACACGAATCGTATGGTTGATGCTAATGTAATTGTAAAAACTAACAATAATTTCCGGCATTTTGCGATTTGAATCAAACACGGAAAAGGCTTCTTCGTAAAAACTTTTGATTTGTTCGAGATTTTCGGACATTGATAAATATATTTTGTCGCAAAGTTATCAAGAGCGCAAAGATTCTTTGGCGGATAAAATCGCATTGAATTGTTAATCTTAGTTTAACGAATAAATCTTGACATCAACGCCTTAAAAATGATATTCGTTTTAAAGAGTGAAAGTATCCGAACTTTTGCACGAAACTCACGAAAATCGAAATGACTGTCCGCGATTCAAATTCTAAAACGGAGAAAAATATTAATTTTCCCGACCTTCGCGGGCAGATAATCCTTTCGGCAATCATCGGCGAACACCTTGTAACGAGCGAACCTGTCGGCTCAAAAACTCTGGCGGAAAAATTTGTATCCGCTTCGGGAATGAGTTCGGCAACTATCCGCAACGTGATGAGCGATTTGGAAGAAAGCGGACTTTTAGAACAGCCGCACACTTCCGCCGGACGAGTTCCGACCGATAAAGGTTATCGGTTTTATGTTGATAATCTGCTCGGTGTTTTGAGTCTTTCCAATGAGGATTTACGCTTTATCGGCGATGAATTCGGATTTTTGGAAAGCGAATTTCAAGACTCGCCTGACCGTTTAATGGAACGCACTTCACAACTTCTCTCGGCTCTTTCAAATAATGTCGGCATCGTTGTTTCGCCATCGCTGGCGAATGATCGCCTGCAACATATCGAATTCGTAAATCTTTCGGACAGAAGGATTTTAGTCGTTCTGGTTTCCGCGCCGAATATTGTTCACAACAAAATTATTCGCGTCAAAGAAGCCTTTTCGACTGAAGATTTA
>CALMEH010000509.1 GCA_937863115.1 uncultured Acidobacteriota bacterium | reverse complement strand
CTTCAATATTCCATTCTTCAGGAATTTCTTTTTTATGAAATTTTTCAATATTTGAAGCGGCAATGGCAATAAACGCCGGACTAACATTCCGCGACGCACTCGCCTCAATCACGATTGACTCGGCAAAGATTATCGGAATGGACGCGAGAATCGGTTCACTCGAACGCGGAAAAGACGGCGATGTGGCAATGTATGACGGCGATCCGTTTGAATTCACAACCCATTGCACCGGCACAATCATCAACGGCAAGGTTGTCAGCGAAGTGGTGCGATAAAATATTTTCGTTTTGTGGAATAAATCCGAACACTTTTGCTATTCAATATTTAACGGTATTTGATTTCAATCATATCTCTTCTCTTTTAGTCTGCTTACCGTCAAGTAAGCAGACATTTTTTTGTTTGAGGTATTTCTTCCGATGTTAAAAAAATCTTTTATTCTGTTTGCGACGGCAATAATTTTATTTCTTAGTTGGAGCGTTTCGGCGCGTTCGTTCACGGCGGCACTAAACGGAGCGCAAGAAGTTCCGCCAAACTCTTCAAACGCCGTCGGAGTCGGGACAATTATCTTAAACTCTGCTGAAACAAACATCACCGTAACGCTTTACTTGTCTGCTCTGAACGGCACACAAACCTCTGCTTCCATCCGCAATTCAACAGGCATTGTTTTTAACCTGCCGAACGGAAATTCGACACAAAATTTTTCGGTTAGCCCTTTGCAAGTTGCCGAATTAAAAGCAAGCGCGTGGTTTTTTAGAATCAATTCAATAAATTTTCCTTCCGGCGAACTTCGCGGACAAATAAACGCACTTTCCGCAAACAATGCAGTAATGTTTCCATTTTCAAACGGTTCGCTTGATACGACATTTGATACCGATGGCATTGTTACAACAGAAGTCAGCGGAAACAATATTGCACAAGCGGTTGCGGTGCAAACAGACGGGAAAATCATTGCTGCCGGTTTTAGTCGAAATGCTTTGAATAATGATTTCGCCCTAGCGCGTTACAACCCGAATGGTTCGCTTGACACATCATTTGACACAGACGGCATCGTCGTTACACAAGTTGGCGCAAGCGAAGAAGAAGCATTTGCCGTGGCGATTCAGCCTGACGGCAAAATAATTCTTGCCGGACAAGCGATTATCGGCGCAAGCACAGATATTGCGGTTGTTCGATATAATCCGAACGGTTCGCTCGACACAACTTTTGATGCTGACGGCATTGTTACGACTCCAATCGGCACAGGCACAGAACTTGCCCGCTCGATTGCGATTCAAACTGACGGAAAAATTATTGTTGCGGGACAAAGTTTTAACGGCACGAACAATGATGTTGCCGTTATTCGATATAATTCGGACGGAAGTTTAGACACAACATTCGACGGCAATAACGGCACAGGTAACGGCATTGTTACAACTGCCGCCGGCAGCGGAAATGATTTCGGCTACGGCGTAAAAATACAACCTGACGGCAAAATTATTGTTGCCGGATATTATTTGGGCGGCACAACCAACGACGCGCTACTTATCAGATACAATTCCGACGGAGTGCTTGACACGAGTTTTGACGGCGACGGCATAGTCGGCACGGCAATCGGCAATAACTCGGACGAAGCCTTTGCAGTTGCCTTACAACCTAACGGAAAAATTGTTATTGCGGGATGTATCAACCAAATCGGCATTCCAAATGATTTTCTGATTGTCCGATATAATTCAGACGGCAGTCTTGACACAACCTTTGACGGCGACGGCGCGACAATAATTCCTATCGGAAATGCCGCTGAATTTGCTCTTGGAGTGGCAATTCAAGCGGACGGGAAGATTATTGCCGCCGGTTTTAGTAATAACGGCGCAAATAATGATTTCGCGGTTGTCCGGCGCAATGCCGATGGTTCGCCCGATACCACTTTTGACGGCGACGGAAAATTAACGACACCGATTGGAACAAGCGTTGACTCGGCAAACGGTGTTGAGATACAAGCGGACGGGAAAATCGTGGTCGTCGGACGCGCTGTGATTGGCGCAACGGCAGATTTCGGTGTTGTCCGCTACGGTTACGGCACAAATGCACCGACCAACGACGGATTTTTTGCCTTAAATCCGACAGTTGAAGTCCGTTTTGACAATGCTTTCGGTGTTGGAGCGACTTTTTCAACACCAATCAATTCATTGGCTCTTCCAAATCTTCCGAATGGCTTGAATTTATTGACCACGCCGCGAAATATCCAAACTTCGGCGGCATTTTCGGGCGACATTTTAGTTAAATTCATCTTGCCGCAACGTATTGACGCGGCAAATTTTAACGCCGCACAAGTTTTACAATTTGAAAACAACTCGTGGATTGACCGCACCGCCAACATTCCGCCGAGAGATTTTGCCACGCGCACAATTTACGCCCGCGTTTCACAACTTTCGACCTTTGCCATTGTTTCAACGCTTGTCCAACAACCTGCAAACGTCAATATTTCGGGCAAAATGCTGTCCGACAACCGCAAAACGACAACCGGCTCACTTATAACGATGACCGACAGCAACGGACAAACGCGCTACGCATTCACAAATCCGCAGGGCTATTATCATTTTCAAAACGTTCCGCTCCGCCAAACATACATTTTCCGCGCAAACTCCAAGCGTTTAAAGTTTGCACCACAGATTTTGACCGTAACAGACGAGATTGATGATCAAAATTTCACCGCAGTTCAGTAAATAAGCGGACAAAACTATCTGCTTAGAAAAATATTTGTCTTATGTCAGAGTTCAAAATTCAGTTTGAAATTTAAAGATAGATTCAAACTGAATTTTGAACTCTAAACTCGAAAATCATTCTGCCTGACTATTTAATTACTTTAATTGTAAAAATTAGTGATGCTTACGCTCTGATTTTTGTGATATTCTATTAACGCTTTCCAAAATTTTATCGAAAATCACTGTATATGTTTGCAACTTTCTTTTTGTCATTTTTCTTTTTGTTTCAAGCTCCGACAGTTTCACCGCGTGCTGTTGAAACTCCTAAGCCCGTGGCGGCGGTTGATACCTTAATGAATGTGCCGGATTCAGTAACTAAACAATCGGTTCGCATTGGCGGAAAACAATTAAATTACACCGTAACGGCAGGTTATATGCCGATTCGCAATCAGCAGACGTTGGAAACCGAAGCGAAGATTTTTTATATGGCTTACACGCTGGACAATCCGCCTGCGAAACGCCCTTTGATGTTTTCTTTTAACGGCGGTCCGGGGTTGGGGTCGGGTTTGGTGTATTTCGGGGGATTAGGGCCGGAACGCGCCTAAATGGTCGACAATTGGGTTTTTCCCCCCCCGCCCTTCCGGGTAGGTGAT
>CALMEH010000508.1 GCA_937863115.1 uncultured Acidobacteriota bacterium | reverse complement strand
TCGGGGATCGTTTATTCGTGTGCCATGCGGGAGGCCGGAAACGAGATGGACGAAGCGATCACGCAATTTATCAAACGCAAATATAATCTTCTGATCGGCGAACGAACCGCCGAAGCAATCAAAATCGCGCTCGGTTCAGGTTTTCCCCTTGATGAACCGCTTTCAATGGACGTGCGCGGACGAAATCTTATCGAAGGAATTCCCAAAACCATTACGATTACGGACGAAGAAATCCGCGAAGCACTCTCTGACGCGGTTTCGACGATTATCAATGCCGTGCGTGTCGCACTCGAACGCACACCGCCGGAACTTTCCGCCGACATTGTCGAGCGCGGAATTGTTTTGACCGGCGGCGGCGCACTGCTCAAAAATCTTGATAAACGCTTGATGATTGAAACAGGCTTGCCGGTAGTTTTAGCCGATGATCCGCTTTCTTCAGTTGTGCTTGGAACGGGCAAAATGCTCTCCGATTTTGAACTTCTCAAGCGCGTCAAATGGGATAATTCATTGATGACAGGAAGTTAATCAAAGGATGAAGGATAAAGGATAAAGAATGAATAAAACAATTCATTCCGATTCATCCGTCATCCTTCATCTTTCATCCTTCGAATTATGGTTGAGCGAAGTCAAAAAGATGTTTGGCGGCTTGCGCCTTGGTTGGCGATTACTTTGTTGTTGGGAAATTTTATCTTGATGGCGTTTGATGCGCGGGATAAAAATACCAATCAGAGTTATATCCGCGTTTGGTCGCTGGCGACGGCGGATTTTGTGCAGTCGCCGGTTACAAGTATTTCCGGCGCAGTCAGCAATTATTTTCAATCCTTTGCCAATTTGCGTTCCGCTCAGAGCGAAAACGATTTGCTCAAACAGCGCGTTCAGGAACTCGAAGTCGAACTTCAACAAAAAGGCGAACTTTCATCGGAAAACGAGCGTCTAAAAACTCTGCTCGATCTTAAAGAAAAAAGTCAATACAAAGTATTAACGGCAAGAATTATCGGGCGTGATGCGTCAAAATGGTTTAGCTCTTCGACTATTAATCGTGGAAGTTTAGACGGCGTGAAATTAAATATGGCAGTCGTTACTAACGGTGGTTTGGTTGGCAGAATTACGGCGGTCAGCCCTTTAACCGCCCAAGTTGATTTGATTACCAAAGAAAAATCCGGCTTGGGCGGCGTGATTGGCGAACTCGGAAATTCAAGCGCGCTCGGCGTGGTTGCGGGAACGGGCAAAAAAGAAATTCTGGAAATGAATTATGTGCCGGGAAGCATCGAAGTAAAACCCGGCGAAATCGTTTATACGACGGGACAAGACGGAATTTTTCCGGCAGGTTTGAAACTGGGCGAAATTGTCGAAGTAAAATCAGGTTCGGCAACCGTGCCTCATCAGATTTTTATTCGTCCGAGCGCAAATCTTTCGGCAATGCAGGAAGTCGGCGTTTTATTGTATGAACCGCCGCAAAAACCGGAATATGAGAAGTCTGTGCCGAATGCAGTAAAAAAATAGTTTCTGGTTTCTAGTTTCTGGTTGGGAAATCGCTTTTAACCAGAAACTAGAAACCAGAAACCCAAAACAATGGAGCAAGCAAAAATAATCATCGCTTTAATCATCGCTGTCGCGCTTCAATGGAGTTTGCGCGGTGTAGCGGATGTATTTGCGTATGTTGATTTTCCGTTGATTATTCTCGTTTATGCCGCATTGCAAAGAAACGCAATTAGGGCGATTTTATTGGCAACAGCTGCGGGCTTGTTGATTGATGCTCTTAGCGGCGGACTTTTGGGCGCGAATGCTTTCTCTAAAACATTGATAGCATACGCGGTTTCGGAGATTGTGCGGCGCGTCTATCTGGACAACCTTCTTTTGCAAATTCCCGTCATAGCAGGTGCTTGTGTTGTGGATAATTTGATTTATTACGGTTTGCATCGGATGTTCGGACAAGTGCCGACTGCGCCGTTTGTCGAAACGATTGCTTATTCGGTTATCGGCACAACTATCGCGGGAACATTTATTTATTTATTGCTCGGCAATTTTTCCGTTGAAAACATCACGCGAAAAAGACGACCTGATTTATTTGCAACGCGCCGCCAAACGCGTCGGCGCAATCCGATAAGGCTTGGGAAAAGGTAGTAAGTAATTGGTAATAAGTCAGAACCGAACACCAATTACCAATTACTTACTACCTATTACAAAAATGAAGTTATACGACCACGTTCAAAATCTGAGTGGGAGAGTTGCGGCAATTCACGTTATTGCGTTTGTTTTGCTGACGATTCTCGGCGTGCGTTTATATTATTTGCAAATCGTGCGCGGCGATTATTTTGCTGAAAAAGCGGAAAACCAGCGCATTCGTTTAATTCCCATTCCTGCACCGCGCGGAGCGATTTTTGATCGCAACGGTAAGATTCTGGTTGATTCCCGCTCGACTTATAACATCACGCTCAACAAAGAACCGATTAAAAAAGTTGATATTACCGACCGCATCGGCGATTACGCGCAGGGTTTGGCACTCGAACCGCAATTTGTTGTCGAACGTATTAATCTTCTCAAAAAACAAGTTAGCGATTTTGAAGCACTCGTTTTGAAGGAAAATGCAACGATTCAAGACATTACTTGGGTTGAATCGCATTCGATGGAATTTCCCGAATTGCGCGTTGAACTCCAACCGCAGAGAATTTATCCGCTCAAAGAAACTTTGGCGCACGTTCTCGGCTACGTCGGCGAAATTTCGCCGAAGGAACTGGAAAAAGAAGAAGTTCGCGCCAAAGGTTTTCGTCCCGGTCATATTGTCGGCAAAGGCGGTTTGGAACAATATTACGATGAATTTTTGCGCGGGCGCGATGGCTATCGAAAAGTTATTGTTGACAGCCGCGGGCGCGTCCAATCGGAACTCGAAGTCATTCCGCCTCAAGCCGGACAAGATTTAATTACAACGATTGACCTTGATTTACAAATCGCCGCCGAAGAACAATTAAATAAAACGCCGACGAAACGCGGGACGATTATGGCATTGGACCCGAACACAGGCGAGATGTTTGCGATGGCTTCCATGCCTTCGTTTGACCCG
>CALMEH010000507.1 GCA_937863115.1 uncultured Acidobacteriota bacterium | reverse complement strand
TTTGCGACTTTAAGAATTCCGGGCGTTTTGCAGTGAGTCGTAGTTTGTTATGCGATTGTTTCGGTGATTTTTCTGCATTTTAATTGGAAGCAAATGACGTTTATCGGCGTTGGTTTGCTTCTTTTTTATTGGATTCTGATGACGCTGATTCCTGTTCCGGGTTGCGAGATTACGACGATTGACGACAAGGCTTGCAACTTGGCGGCTTATCTCGACCGTTCGATTTAGACCGAAGCGCACATTTGGAAAAGCGCGAAAGTTTTTGATCCCGAAGGTATTCTTTCGACGCTTCCGGCGATTGTAACGACGATTTCAGGCGTGCTGACCGGAATGTGGCTGAAATCAGAAAAAAGCGACACGGAAAAATGCGGCGGAATGTTCTTTTTCGGCGTGATTTTGTGCGCGATCGGTTGGGCGTGGAATTTCTTTTTTCCGTTTAACAAATCGCTTTGGACAAGTTCTTATGTCGTTTATACTTCGGGGCTTGCGCTGTGTTTTCTCGGTTTTTGTTATTGGCTGATTGACATCAAAGGTTACAAACGATGGGCAAAACCTTTCGTGATTTTCGGAATGAACGCGCTTGCTTTGTTTATTTTTTCTGGGCTGTTCGCAAGATTTATGAGCATTATCAAAGTCGGCGAATTAGATGGAAAACCGCTTTCAATTCAGCAATGGATTTTCAATAATATTTATCTTGCAATCGCTTCACCGATTAATGCTTCGCTTTTCTATGCGATTTCGTTCATTTTATTTTGGCTGTTTTTGATGTGGCTTTTATATCGCAAACGAATTTACATCAAAGTCTGAAAGTTTATAGATGATTTTGCCCGCGAAATACACGAAAGACGCTAAAATTAAAACAGAAATTCAAAGTTAATCTGTGTTTTTTTCGCGCATTTTCGTGTGTTTCGCGGGCAAAAATTCTTATCCGAAAAATACTTTAGCTTAAAGGAATTCTTTGCGGTGCTTGAACCCAAATATCTTCGGCAAACCAGAGTCCGATTAAAATCAAAATTCCAGCGGCGATAAACGCGAAAGGTATTCCTGTTAAAAGCAAAATAAGCGGCAGAGTGTTTCCCGCGAAAATCATTCCGAGCCAAAATTTTCTTGAAAATTCGCCGTTTGTAATCATTTTTACAGTTTTGTGCGCGTCTTCGGTTGTGTGAGTTGTCGTAAGTTCGATTGCCAGCGTAATCAGATGAAAAATCAGCGCGGCGATTGTAAGAAAAACCAAAACCATTATGAAACCGAGATTGATGTTTAAGAAAGTCAGCGCAATTAAAAATACGGCGAAACCAGCCATAATCGAATGCAAAATCATATGCAAACCCAACATCGGCGGTTGCCAAAAATCGCGCCCCTTGGCTGGCGGGAAAAGAAAAGCCGTATAAACTGCGGTCAGCAAAGCCAAAATTATTCCGAGCGGTTCGATAAATTTCAATATCTTCTCAAAACCTGCAAATGAAGCAATCAGCCAAACAGTCAAAATCCCGCCGTAAGCTGTGATAATATACGAGCCGCGCGAAAGCCAAGATCTCCATTGCGGACGAAACAGAACGTTCAAAAATCTGTCCGGTCTGCCCAAATCCAAAATCAGCAAAACGCCCGTAATTGCTAAGAAAATCAACGACACAATCGCGCCGAATTGTTTGACTGATGGCGAAATTTCCATAAAAAATCCCCCTAAAATCGGCAAGAAAAACGCGCCCGCCGAAATCGCTTTCGTCAAAACATAAGCCGAAACTTCCCAACCCCAAAGCGTTCCTTTATTCGGCGCGTCATAAACTCTTCGCGCTTTTTTGAGCGGTTCGATTTGGACGAAATTTTGTTTTTTTGTTTCTTTCTTCAATGGTGAATTGGCGATTCTGGTTTCGGCAAATTTAGCAAAATGCCCAACTCCTGTTGCTTGACTCGACCACATATAATCGGTTTCGGTATTCGCGGCAGTCGGATTAAGCGAAACTTTGTCGCCGTCAATGTAAAAAAGTTTCGGATTCGTGCCTTTTTCTTCTTTGCGGACGGCAACGTTTTCACGCGCTAATAATTTGGAAATTTCCGTATTCGGATTGTCCATATCGCCCGAAATAATCGCGTGTTCGGGACAGACAACAACGCACGCCGGTTCTAAACCTATGTCAACGCGGTGCGTGCAATAATTACATTTTGAAGCCGTATGACTTTCCGGCTCCATAAAAAGTGCGTCGTAAGGACATGCTTGAGTGCAGGCTTTGCAACCGATACAACGCCGATTGTCGAAATCCACAATACCATCATCTCTTGTGTATAAAGCAGTTACAGGACAAATTTCGACGCACGGCGCGTCGGCGCAATGATTGCAACGCATTACCGAAAAAAGTCTGCGCGTGTCGGGAAATTCGCCTTTTTCGATGTATTTAACCCACGTCCGATTTACGCCGACGGGAACTTGATGCTCCGATTTACACGCGACCGTGCAAGCGTGGCAGCCGATACATTTGCGATTGTCTATGATAAATCCGAAGTTCATTTTTTAAGAGATTTGCCTGCGAAATACACGAAAAAAACGAAAGAAGAAGCGAATTTATATTTTTCGTTACTTTCGTATGTTTCGCAGGCAAAATAATTGTTTCTAAATCTAATGACTTGGTTAGTATAAATCAATTTCTATTTCTGAGAAATCGCGTCAATCATTTCTTTGACGGCTTGATTTAATCCGACGAAAACCGAGCGTGAAATTATGTTGTGTCCGATGTTAAATTCGGTGATTTCGCTGATTTTGGCGAGCGGAGAAATGTTTCGATAAGTCAAACCGTGTCCGGCGGCGACGATCAATCCGAGATTCGTAGCGTGTTGAGCGGCTTGTTTAATTCGTTCGATTTCTTTTTCGGCGCGTTTCAAACCTTCGCCGTGCGAGGCGCGTGAACTCAAAGTAAGTTCGGCATATTCAGCCGTGCAAAGTTCGATTTGTTGTGCGCCGGAGTTTTTTGCGGCTTCGATTTGTTCAAGATCGGGATCAATAAAAATGCTCACGAAAATTTCGGCTTCTTTTAATTTTTCGATAACATTTTTGATGTTTTCAAAATTGCCGATGACATTCAAACCACCTTCGGTCGTAACTTCGTTCGGCGTTTCGGGAACGAGCGAAACCGCGTCGGGTTTTGTTTTTAACGCGATTGAAAGCATTTCTTCGGTTGCCGCCATTTCGACGTTTAAGTAAGTCGTTACAACATCACGCAATAATTCAATATCGCGGTCTTGAATGTGCCGTCGGTCGCCGCGAAGATGAACGGTGATGCCGTGCGCTCCGGCTTGTTCGCAGATAACGGCGGCGGTAATAATACTCGGCTCGATTGTTTTTCGCGCTTCGCGGATTGTGGCAACGTGGTCAATATTGACATTTAATTTCGCAGTCATAAGGATAATTTACCACAAATCTATTTTTGCCACGAATAACACAAATAACACAACTTGATAAAAAATAATTCGAGTTATTTGTGTTATTCGTGGTGGATTTATTTTGATTTGTTGTAAACGCCTTTTTTAGCATTGCGGCGAATTTCGCGGACTTCGTTAAACATTCTTTGGCTGTCGCGGACGACGCTGACTTTGGTGCGTTCATCGTGATTCCAGCGGACGGGAATTTCGTTTAGTTTTAATTTATGGAGATTGGCAACGAACAGAAATTCGACATCAAACCCGAATCTTTCGATTTGCATAACGTCCAAAAGCGGACGGAATTTCTTCATATTAAAGGCTTTAAAGCCGCATTGCGTATCCCAAAAAGGCAAACCCGTTAAAGTTCGGACAATCAAATTAAAAACTTTTCCGCCTTGTTCACGCCGCCACGGTTGGCGTTCACCAATTAAACTTCGGTCGAGTGCGCGTGAGCCGAAAGTCAGATCAAATTCGCCGTTTTGAATCGGTTTGACGAGTTTCGGCAATTCGTCAATCGGCGTAGAAAGGTCTGCGTCCGAAAAAATTGCAATATCGGCTTCGGAAGCTAAAAGACCGGTTTTGACGGCGAAACCTTTGCCGCGATTTTTTTCGTAACGGATGACTTTTGTTTGAATTTCAGGAAATTCGGCGCAAACCGTTTTGCCCGTTTCGGTGGTTTTGTCGCCTGAACCGTCGTCAACGATTATCAGTTCGGCGGAAAGTTTTTCGCTCTCGATGTAACGCAAAATCGTCCGCACGGATACGCCCAAACGGTCTTGCTCTTCAAAAGCCGGAATAACGATGGAAATTGCAGGTTTCATCTGACAAGATTTAGATGTTAAATACTTATCAGAAAAAAGTAAATCCGAATCAAACATAAATTGCTAAAAAAATATACTCCTTTTGGAAACAGTTCATACTAAACATCAATAAAGACAAAATATCAGACGACAGCAAAAGAATAATTTTCGGCAACTAATTTGTGTTACAATCGTAAAAACGATGGAGTTTTTTTCTGATGAGCAAAAAAATCATAATTTTAGGCATTGTTATTGTTTTAGCCGGAGCGATTTTCGGCGGAATTTTTGGGCGTTTGCCGCTTCAAACTTCGGCTGATAACGCACTGACACCGCAGAAAGTCGTTGGCGATTACAGTCAGGCAGTTGAGGTTATCGAAGCGAATTACGTCAATAAAATCGAACACGAAAAAATTACCGAAAGTTCGATTCAAGGAATGCTTTTCACGCTCGATCCGCATTCTTCCTTCTTTACAGCGGATGAACTTCGCAAAATGAAGGAAGAGCAAGCATCGCAATTTTACGGCATCGGCGTTTCGATTTTGCAACACCGCGACGGAGTTTATATTCAATCGGTTGTGCCGGGAACGCCCGCCGATAAAGCCGGACTTCGATACGGCGATAAGTTTTTAACGGTTGACGATAAAGACGCGCTGAAATGGACGAGTGCGGAAGTTTCCAAAAATGTCCGAGGTCCGCGCGGAACGAGCGTGCAGGTCAAACTTGAACGCGCCGGAAACGAAAAGCCGGTTGAATATACTCTTGTCCGCAATGGCGTTCCGCTGCCTTCGATTCGCAATTATTTTATGCTCAAAGACGGCATCGGCTATGTTGGTTTGACAGGCGGATTTCAGGAAACGACGGTTGACGAACTCGATGAAGCGGTAGGCGAATTGAAGAAACAAGGAATGAAAAGTCTGATTTTGGATTTGCGAAACAATCCGGGCGGAATTTTGCAACAAGCACAGGAAGTCGTCAGCCGATTCGTTCCCGAAGGCAAAACAGTCGTTTCGGTAAAAGGTCGTTCGCGTTATGAACAGACAAAAAATTTACTTGCATCGGGCGGAAAATATGAAGATTATCCGCTTGTCATTTTGCAAAACGGCGGTTCGGCATCGGCATCGGAAATTGTTGCCGGAGCGATTCAAGATTATGGGCGTGGAATGATTGTCGGTTCGGAAAGTTTCGGCAAGGGATTGGTTCAAGGCATTTTTACGCTTCCGTCAAACACAGGTTTGACGTTGACCGTGGCGCGTTATTACACACCTTACGGACGTTCGTTGCAGAAGGATTATTCAAACGGTTCGATTTACGATTATTATACAAATCACGGTGAAGACGAAGACAGCCCGCACACCGCGCCACCAACCGGAAAAGAATTTGAAGTTGCCGGCGGCAGAAAATTCCGCGACGGGCGAATCGTGCCGGATGTAAAGGTTTTACCGCTCCAATTTACGCCGATTCGCGGACGTTTGAATGAAGCCGTATTCTTTTTTACCAGACAACTTGTTGCCGGAAAAATCAAAGGATTTGAAAATTATCGCGCAGAAAAACAATCGTTTAAGTTAGCCGTGATGAATGATGAATTTTTGGTGAATGATAAACTATTTGAAGCATTTCGCACTTTTACAGCGGCAGAAAAAGCCAACGGTTTGACAGCAGAAAATATAAATAGCCAGATTGATTACGCCAAAGCGCGTATCCGTATGGAAATCTCGACCGCAAACTATTCTAGCGAAGCCGGACAGCAAGTTTTACTCGAAGTTGATCCGCAAGTTTTGAAAGGCATTGAACAAATTCCCGAAGCCGGAAAATTGTTTAAATCAATCGGTGCGGGACAGCAATAAATAAAAGACTTCTTTGAAAAGTTGTGAATAATTTTTTCAAAGAAGTCTTTTGATTTTGCAGAGTTGCTAATCGAATTCACAGAGTTGCTAAAGGAGTTTGCAGAGTTGCTGGCTGAATTGTCGTGTTTGCTAACGAGTTCGCATGTCCGCTAGTCAAACTTGCACGTCCGCTGACGAGTTTTCACGTCTGCTAATTAAACTTGCGCGTCCGCTAATCAAATTCGCACATCCGCTAATCGAATTGTCGTGTCCGCTATTGAGTTTGCAAATTACACTAGCAAGGTTGCAGAATTTTATCGCGTCTTGCGGTTTGCCGTTCAACCAATCAAAAAATACTTTGCTAAACCGCACAAACCGCCGGCGATAACGACTAATAAAACGTCAACTTTCAGAAAATAAAGCGCGGCAAATGATAAAACTGCCAAGACAAGCGCGAAGTAATTTACTTGCGCGTTTGCAAAAATTACCGCCCAACCGAAATAAAGCGCGAGATTCAGAATCACGCCGACAACTGCCGCCGTAACGCCCGAAAGTGCGGATGCGAGATTTTTGTTATCGCGCAATTT
>CALMEH010000506.1 GCA_937863115.1 uncultured Acidobacteriota bacterium | reverse complement strand
CACAAATTTGTTGGTTAAATCCAAAGCAGTTTGGTGTATGATTGATAAACAAACGCATAAACCGACGCGCATCGTTGAAGATTTGAAAAATCTGTTTCGCTCTCCTCAGAACGTGGAGCGATAGCGACTCGCTAAAATCTTGATTTTTGTTGCATGAACTCGCAAAATATCGCACAATATTTAACGAAGAAATCTGAAAAAGGAGAATCAAGCAATGTATTATCTTTTAATAAACGGACAAAGAACTGGACCCTACGAAGCGCAAGACGTTCAAAGAATGTTGCGCCAAAACGCCATCGGCTACGAAACGCAGTTTTGGAAAGACGGAATGTTTGCGTGGGAAACCGTCGGTTCACAGCGGCATCTGTTTGAAACTCCGATTTATCAACAGCCACAGCAACAGATGTATCAGCAACAGCCGCAATATCAACAGCCGCAATTTCAGCAACCGATGTATCAGCAACCTCCGGCGCAGGTGAATATTTACAATAATCAGCCGTTGATGCACCAACAATTTTCGAGCAAAAGCCGTGTTGCCTATATTTTGCTTGGACTTTTTCTCGGCGGTTTAGGTGTTCACAATTTCTACGCCGGATACGCCGGAAAAGGTGCGGTTCAACTGATTCTGACGCTGACACTTTTTTGGACGATTGTTGTCCCGATTGCCGTAACGATTTGGATAATCATCGAAGTCTGCACCGTTGACCGCGACGCTTTCGGACATCGTTTGTCGTAAAAACTTATGAAAGAAAGAATTTCAGTAAATCCTAACATCCATTTCGGAAAACCTTGTATTGCCGGAACGCGCATAACTATTCAGAGCGTTCTTGAATTAATAAATGAAGATTTATCGTTTGTAGAAGACATCAGAGTTACAGTATGAAAGTTTTGCAATTCCTGATTTTAGTATTCTCGATTTTTGGGGTTAGTTCGATTACGAAAGCCCAAGCCTGTTGTCCTTCAACAATTCGATTATATGTGTTTGATGAAAAAGGAAAAAGTTTCAGCGATGCTCAAGTAAAAATTAGAGGACGCAATGCGGATTATAATAGCCAAACAAATGCGTATTCTATTTCTTCTTTGGGCGGATGTGATGTAGCCTACCAAGTTTCATTGGAAGTAAATGCCAACGGATTTGAAAAATTTGAAAAAATAGTTGAAGTTAATAGCGGTTTTTTCAGCTATGAATTAAGGTTAAAGCCAAAAAGCTCGAAAAAATCTCCGATATTTGAAGAGTTATCTACTTTAAAAGGCATTGTCAAAGACCAAAGCGGCGGAGTTATTCCAAATACAGTAGTGGTATTAACTGACGCAAAAGGAAATAGATTCGAGAAACTAACAAACGAAAATGGACATTTTGCGTTTGAAGTAAAAAGCGGAAACTACTTTTTGGAATTTATAGGAACAGCAGGCTTTAAGACGAAGAAATACGAAAAATTTGAATTAGCAAAAGGATATAAATATCTTGATGTCGTGCTGGAAATAAAACCTTGCGATGATTGTGGGGTATGGGTAGGCACGGGCGTTGAGGAAAATAAAAAACCATAAATAAAAAGGAAAAATAATAAATAAATAATGAGCAATTTAACATTTGGAATTATTAAGCCCGACGCAGTTGCGAAAGGGCATACGGGAAAAATTGTTGACAGAATTTTGTCAAACGGTTTTAAGATTCGCGGGATGAAACTGATTCATCAATCGAAAAAACAAGCCGAAGGTTTTTATGCGGTTCACGCCGAGCGTCCGTTTTTCGGTGAATTAACCGAATTTATGTCGAGCGGCGCGTGTGTCGTTTTGGCGTTAGAAAAAGAAGGCGCAGTTAAAGCGTGGCGCGATTTGATGGGCGCGACGAATCCGGCGGAAGCGGCAGAGGGAACTTTGCGGAAAGATTTTGCCGGTTCGATTGGCGAAAATGCCGTTCACGGTTCGGATTCTGACGAAAATGCGGCGATTGAAATCGCTTATTTCTTCAGCAAACTTGAATTAGTTTAAACTTATAAGGTATAAAGGTTTAGAAAGTTCGGGAAGTTTTGGAAGTTCGTCGACCGGATCAATCGCAAGTAGAAATACACTT
>CALMEH010000505.1 GCA_937863115.1 uncultured Acidobacteriota bacterium | reverse complement strand
CTGCGACAAAACGATTTTTTGTGAGCAGTATTCATCGGCGCAAAATCGTTGCGGTTGACGAGCGCGGCAAAGTTTCGGATTTTTCTTCGGAAACTGACGGTTTGTGGAGCGTTTCGGGTATGCGCGTTGACGAAAAACGTAAAATTCTTTGGGTTACGACGACCGCGTTTCCGCAGATGCAAGGTTTTCAGAAATCGGATGACGGAAAGTCGGGCGTTTTCAAATACGATTTGCGAAGCGGAAAACTTGTTCAAAAATATCTTTTGTCAAACGAAACGGCGAAACACGCGCTCGGCGATTTGATAATTGCAAAAAACGGCGACGTTTTCGCGTCCGACAGCGTTTCGCCGAATATTTATCGAATTTCAAACGGCAAAGACGAACTCGAAATTTTTCTGACAAGTGAAAACTTCGCATCTCTGCAAGGCTTGGCGTTTTCACCGGACGAAAAAACGCTTTTTGCCGCCGATTATTCAAAAGGCGTTTTCAAAATTTCGATGACGGACAAAAAAGTTTCGCAAATCTCGGTTGATAAAAACACAAATCCAATCGGCATTGACGGAATTTATTTCCACAAAGGCACACTGATTGCGATTCAAAACGGTTTTCGCCCGCATCGTGTTGCCCGTTTCACGCTGAACAAAGATTTCAGCGCAATAACGAAAAGCGAAACGCTCGAAGCCAATCACGCCGATTTTAACGAACCGACTTTGGGCGTAAAAGTCGGCAAAGATTTTTACTACATCGCCAACAGCCAATGGGCGTTGGTTTCGGAAGACGGCAAATTAGCCGAAGATAAACTAAAAGAACCCGTAATTTTACGGCTTAAACTTTAAAGATTATGAATGAGCAAAAAATTATCAATTTTTATTTAGCGAATGGTGAATACGGCTGTTTTTCAAATTTTTCGCGTCATCACATTTATTTGAAAGATAAAGTTTGGCAAACGAGCGAACATTATTTCCAGGCGCAAAAATTTGAGGGAACGAATTTTGAAGAAAAAGTCCGTCTTGCACCGACTCCAAAAGAAGCGGCAAATCTTGGCAGAAATCGCAAATTTCCGCTTCGCAAGGATTGGGAAGAAAAAAAAGATGACATTATGCGCGAGGCTCTGCGGGCAAAATTTACTCAAAACAAAGATTTGAAAAAGATTTTGCTCGAAACGGGCGATGCAGAATTAGTTGAACATACTGCCAACGACAATTATTGGGGCGACGGTGGCGACGGGAGCGGGAAAAATATGCTCGGCAAATTACTGATGGAAGTTCGGGAAGAGTTACGAAAAGAATTTTAGCCACAGAGCGCACAGAGAACACGGAGATTTTATGCCAATTTATAAATGTCGAAAATGTTTGCCAACAAATGTTCCAGACGAATGGACATTTGAAAAGAAAACTGAAATTGCGGATTTGATTAGGAAAACAGGTCATATTTTTGCTATTCAATATTTTCGTCCAATCGGAATGAACTTAACCGATGCGAAAAATATTTCTTTTCACGTTACGAACAAAAAAGGGCTTTGTCACGGATGCGGAAAAGAGTTAATCGAATACGAAGGAAATTGTCCGAAGTGCAAAAGACTAAATCTTGATTGGTAAAAATCTCAGAGTTCTCTGTGAACTCTGTGGCAAAAATAAAAAATTAGGTTTTCAGGGAGAAAACCGAAAATAGGAGAATAAAATAAAATGTTTGAAATAAATAGAATAATTGACACGGACAGCTATAAGGCATCGCATTTTCTGCAATATCCGCCGAAGACGGAATTTGTGCATTCGTATCTCGAATCGCGTGGTAGCGAACGGGTTTGGAAACATACCGTTTTTTTCGGCTTGCAATATCTTTTGAAGCGTTATTTTTTAGAAAATTTTACGCAAACGATGGTCGAAGAAGCGCGTGAAGTAATCACCGCTCACGGCTTGCCTTTTAATTATGCGGGTTGGACAAGTCTGATCAAAAAACACGGCGGCAAGATGCCTTTGCGGGTTCGTGCGGTGGCAGAAGGTTCGGTTGTGCCGCTGCGTAATGTGATGATGACAGTTGAAAATACGGACGCGGAATTTTATTGGCTGACGAGTTGGTTTGAAACTCAACTGATGCGGATTTGGTATCCTTGCACGGTCGCGACGCAAAGTTGGCATATTAAACGCGACGTTTATAAATTTTTGCAAGAAACGGCTGATGACGCGGATGCGGAAATCGGTTTTAAAGTTCACGATTTCGGCAGTCGCGGCGTTTCTTCTCAGGAAACGGCGGCAATCGGCGGCGCGGCGCATCTCGCTCGGTTTATGGGAACGGGTACAATGTCTGCGCTTTTGATTCACCGTGAATTTTACAATTCGCAAATGGCTGGATTTTCGATTCCGGCGGCGGAACATTCGACGATTACAAGTTGGGGCAGAGAAAACGAGGCGGAAGCGTATCGCAATATGCTCAAACAATTTGCCAAGCCAAACTCTTTGGTTGCAGTCGTTTCCGATTCGTGGAACATTTACGAAGCCGTTGAAAAAATCTGGGGCGAGCAATTAAAGCAGGAAGTTATTGATTCGGGCGCAACGATTGTCATTCGTCCCGATTCGGGCGAACCGATTGAAGTCGTCTCGAAAGTCGTGCATATTTTGGGCGAAAAATTCGGCACGGAAACGAATTCAAAAGGCTACAAAGTCTTAAAAAATGTCCGCATTATCCAAGGCGACGGCGTGAACGAGCAATCAATACATCAGATTTTGGAAAAATTAAAATCGCAAGGCTTCAGCGCGTCAAACATTGCTTTCGGCATCGGCGGCGCGTTATTGCAAAAGATTGACCGCGACACTTTGAAATTCGCCTACAAATGTTCGGCAATCGTCGCGGACGGCAAATTAATCGAAGTTTACAAACAACCGATCACCGACAGCGGCAAAAACAGCAAAAAAGGCAGACTTGATTTAATCAAAGTCGAAAAAGGTGAATACCAAACCGTCAAACTCGATTCGGCAGACCAACGCAAAGCCGAAAATTCGCAAATGCGAACTGTCTATGAAAACGGCGAAATGTTGATTGATGATAATTTAGACGAAATCAGAAATCGAACAAAATAAGAGATTTGCCCGCGAAACACACGAAATACGCGAAAAATTCTTTTTTTATCTTTTTTCGTGGGTTTCGAGTGTTTCGCGGGCAAATAAAAATAATTTTCCTTAAATCATATTCGCAAAGGCATCACGATATATTTGTAGTTGTAATTCGTATCGCCGTTGATGTTCATTTGCGTTTGAGAATTGCTGTTTTTGAACTCGAAGGCGAGGCATTGACAAAGAATTAAAGCGGTTTTTGAACTTGGCGATGAGCAACCTTCATCAACATTCGCAACGCTTGATTAACAGACTCTGCGTCGGGAAACGCCTCTTGCACATCCGATTCGAGCAAAACCAGATTTGTCCCGGTGCGATAACGCTCGACATATTTACCGCGAACTCTGCCCTTCAACTTCGAAAGGTCATATTCGGGACGCATTTCATCTTCTAAATTTTTATCTTTTTTATTGTTCATACATTTCCCGCTCCCCGCGTGTCGGTTCTCGCGCACTAATGATGCGAACCGTTTCGCCTTCGTCCGTGTGCGAAACAAACAGCAGTCTGCCGTCTTCGGAATGCCCTATAATCAGAAAGCGTTGTTCTTCAGCCGAATTGTCGGGGTCGTCAAACGTATCCGAAAGCGGGTCGCCGAAAACCGTCGCGGCTTCTTCAAACGAAACTTTATGTTTGGCAAGATTGCCCGCCGCTTTCTTCTTATCCCAATCAAACCGCACATCTAAAATATAACGGTTTTCAATTCATTTTCCTAGCCCTTTCAATTTTAAGCAAAAGACGCTCACCGAAAGTAAGCAACAAATCTCAAACAAATGTTGCTCACTTTCACCGAGCGTCCAATTTTTATCAGTCATCGCAGATTTTTCACACTACGCTAAATTTCATCAAATCCGCAAAGGCATCACGATATATTTGTAGTTGTAATTCGTGTCGCCGGCGATGTTCATCATCGTTTGGGCGTTGCCGTTTTTGAACTCGAAGGCGATGCGTTGGCGGTTTGATGATTCTTTGACTTTGACTTTTTCGCCGTCGGTTTCTTGTTCGGTCGTTTCGGCTTCTTTGGCGGTTACGACGTTCAAAAACTCTTGCAGATATTGCGAATTGAAACCGAGTTGGACTTCCTCGCCGGTGTAATCTGCCAAGACGCTTTCGTTTGCCTCGCCTTCGTCCGAAGATTGTGCGCCGATTTCGATTTCGCCGCTCCGAATGGTCAATTTTACCGAGCGTGTGCGTTCGTCAGCCATCAAAGACACGCGCCGAATCGCCGATTTCATTGCTTCTAAATCAAATATAACAACTTTGTCGTTGTCTTTCGGGATAACCATTTCGTAGTTCGGAAAATTGCCCGAAAGTTTGCGCGTGATGAGCAAACGTCCGTCAACTTCAAAATAGATATGATTCGGGTCTTCGCCAAAACTGACATCGCTTTTTGCGTCGCGTGAAATTTTGACAAGCTCCATCAGAGCCTTTTTCGGAATCAGCGCGTCCATCGTTTCAGTCGGTGCGCTGTCGCCAAGATTTCTTTCTATAAAGGCAAGCCGATGCCCATCGGTCGTAACCATTTTCGCCGCGCCGCCTTCGACAATAAACTTCGCGCCCGAAAGCGTAAAGCGCGATTGCTCGTTCGTAATCGCAAAAGCCGTGTGCTGAATAAAATGATTGAAAATCTCCGCCGACATTTTCATCGGCGCAGATTTAAACGAAGGCACTTCGGGGAAATTATCTTTCGCCACGCCCGCCAACCGAAACTTCGATTTGCCGCAGGTCATTTTTACCCAATCATTTTCTTCTTTCGTAAAATGCACATCGTCCGATTCCAAAAGCCGCACAATGTCAAAAAGTTTTCGCGCCTGAATACACATCGCACCTGATTGTTTAATTTCCGCTTCCGCTTCGCAACGAATCGTTACATCCAAATCCGTCCCAACAATCCGAATCGTGTTTTCACCAACCGATTCGATTAAAATATTCGACAAAACCGGAATCGTTGATTTCTTTTCAACAATTCCTTGCACAAATCCGAGTTCATCTTTTAACACGCTTTGCTTTATTACAAATTCCATAACTTTACTTTCCTTTTTTTAACCCTTTCTGATTTTTTATGTAACCGACAATTTTTAATAAATTAAATATTAACGCAAAATAATCTTCTTAATAAACAATCAATAAAATTTTCTTTCAATTATCCCAATTTATTTCTTGAAATCTCAACCTTGCCGCCTCTTGTTACGCTAACTGAGAAAACTATTTCTCCACACTCAAAACATTCAAACCAAATTGAATTTTGCCATTCTTCAGGATCGTCCGGACGCATCGGCATATCATTTGCCGAACCGCCGGAAGTAAAATTTTTACAATCACAATTATTACACTTGAACCAAAATCGTCCTACCATAAAATTTAAACTAATAAACTAATTTTTTAGTAATTTATTTTAGGCACTATTTCTCTGTAATACAATCTAAAAACTCTTAATGTTTTCGGTTTCCAATTCTTCAAGTTTTACCTTCAAAATGACGCGCTTTTTACTTCTTCTAATTAATTTAAAAACTATATATTTAAACTAGTATTAGTAGTAGTGGCTGTGGAAAAGTGGAAAAGGCACTTTATTGAAGAAATAATTAGACTTACGCGTCCACAAGCATTGTGGAAAACTTGTGGAAAAATAGCTTGCCTGTGGAAAAAAAAGACAACACTACACCTTTTTCCACAGTTTCCACAGGCAGATTTTTCCTCAGCCTGTGGAAAAGTGGAAAACTTTGTTTAATTATTATGCCTAAACAGAATACCTACGTCTTTCCGCTTAAGTGATTGTGGATAATTTTCCACAATCAAATTGGTAAAATCTCCTAACTAACTGCAAAGATTATCAATAAGCTCGCTGACAATCCTGTGGAAATTTCTGTCATCCTTAATTACGATGCCAATTTTCTCAACGGAGTGCATAACGGTCGTATGATGCTTGCCGCCAAACTCGCGTCCGATTTCGGGAAAACTGTGTTTCGTCAATCTCTTGCAAAGATACATCGCCACCTGTCGCGGAACGGCGATTTGACGCGAATTATTTTTAGATTTGATTTCATCAAGTGATAATTTGTAATGCGATGCGACGGTTTTCGCAATCCGCTCCATCGTCAGATTTTCCGGCTGGTCGCTGTCAACGATATTTTTCATCGCGTCTTGCGCCAACATTTTTGAAATCGGAATGCCGCGCAGAGAAGAAATCGCTACCAATCTGACAAGGGAACCTTCGAGTTCGCGGATGTTACTGCGGACTTTGCTGGCAATAAAAAACGCGATTTCATCGGGCAAATGAACGCCGTCCAAATCTGCTTTGCGTTTCAAAATGGCTACTTTCGTTTCCAAATCCGGCGGCTCGATGTCGGCAATCAAACCCCATTCAAAACGTGAATGCAATCTTTCTTCCAAAGTCGGAATCTCGCGCGGCGGACAATCGGAAGTAATGACGATTTGTTTTTGATCGTTATGAAGCGCGTTAAATGTATGGAAAAATTCTTCCTGTGTGCGCTCTTTTCCAGCCATAAATTGAACATCGTCCATCAGCAAAACGTCAATCGAACGATATTTGTCGCGGAAAGTTTGCGTTTTGTCGTAACGAATCGCGTTAATCAATTCGTTCATAAACTTTTCGGCGGAAATATATGCGACGCGCAAATGTCGGTTTCTTTCCTTAATCGCGTGTCCGGCGGCGTGCATCAGATGCTTTTTGCCGAGTCCGACCCCGCCGTAAATATACATCGGGTTATAAGTTTTGCCCGGCGATTCGGCGACGGCAAGCGCGGCGGCGTGAGCAAATTGATTGCACGAGCCGACAACGAAAGTGCCGAACGTATATTTCGGATTAAGCGAATTTTCAATCGGTTCGATGTCAACAAAATTCGTCGGATTCGTTTTTGCGGGAATTTCGGTTTTCGGTTTATCGGTAAATCTCGCGCCGTTTGTCGGAAATGGATTCGGATTGATTCGATTTTTTTCAAACAAAAATTCGACTTCTTCATCGAAATCTTCGTCCGTCGTATCGGTTTCTTCAATCTCCCAATTAAGTTGATAATTTGAAAGATTGAGTTCTTTCAAGGTTTGCGTAATCACTTCGGAATAATATGTATTTATCCAATCTTTATTTACCTGACTGGCGCGAAGATGCAAAACTTTTTCTTGCTCGTTGCAACCGTCAAATTGAATCGAGCGAAACCACGCATCGAAAATTTGTTTATTCAGACGCTTTTCTACCGATTGCAAAATATTATTCCAAACCGTTCTATTTTCCGTTGAAACTTCCATTTGTTTCTCTCCCGACCGAAATTTTGTTAAATCTTTAATAAAACTTTTAAGCAAAAAACTATGCTTTCGTAATCTATAAAAATACCTCCGAAATCTCTTGAGCAATTTCCGACAAGTCTTTCTATTTTGGTAACTTTAACGAGTTCTATGTATCCTTGAAATAAAGTTTTCCACAAAGTTTTCCACAGGCTTGTGGAAAGTTGCTTAAAAGTTAATGTAAAACTTTAAGTCCAATATTATCAATAACTTACAAGAAATTATATTAAGGAAACGGATGACAGATTAGCAAATAAATAGCCGAAATGCAAGTAGAAATCCACAGGCGAGGAAAATAATTTACCAAAGCGTGTAAAGTCTTTTCTTAACAGCCATTTGGCAGAATTTATGAAAGTGTTTTATAGTCAAAACAGCTTGATTCAAGCGTGTTATGACGACAAAAATGCCGAAAAAAAGAAAAAAGAAAAAAAATATTATCGCCGAACCGCTGAAGATGAATTTATTTGCCGAAAAAGTTAAAGAACTTTCCGCAGGTTTGTATTACATCAGCGAAACGGACGCGGAAATTTTGCCGTTTGAAGGAGCGAAGGCAGAAGCAGTTACTCAGGAAAATATCTTGATTCAAACAAACAACGCGCCGGACGCGCCGGTCGAAGAACGTGAATTTGCCGAAATATTTGCGCGGCTGACCGACATTAAAGATTGGTTCGGCGAAGAAGAAAAAGCAACAGCGGAAAAATTTTCCGTGCTTCAGAAATATTTGGAAGAAAACCTGAAAGACTTAAAAGTTTTCAAAATCGGCAAAATCCAAATAGACATTTATTTTGTCGGACTCGATGCAGAAATGAATTTGAAGGGAATTCAAACGAAAGCGGTAGAAACATAAATACCTTTTGAAAAAATATTTATCGGATAAATTCAGTTTTAGCCGGACATTTTTCAATCAATTTTTCCGTCATTCCGCCCGTTTCGGCAAAACCGACGGTTAATTTATCGGCTAAATCAATCATCATTCTATTGCGAATCAGTGCATTTTCGCGGGAAACACGGTTTATTTTGTCGGCAAAAGGCGAGATTATCAACAATCTTCCTTTTTCCAAAGGTTCGGTCAATTCGGGTTCGAGTTGTTTTTTCAGTCCGCGTGCAAGGGCAACGATAATCGGTTGACTGCCTTTGAGAAGATAATGCAGAACATCGCGTTCGATTTGCGAATGAAAACCGCTGATAACACAATTTCCGGCTTCGCGTTGAGCAATTGCCCAATCATAACATTTCAGAACGACACTTGCCGAGACTTTTCGACTGCACAGAAAAGCTGTTTTTTCACGGCGGATAATTTCGCAATTTCCTTTAGTAAAAAACGTTTCGACAAGTTCGCAAGGCTTGTTTTTTTCGCCGAAAAGAATTGCTCTTTGTCCATATTTTACGCCGAGATTTTTGGCTTGCGAACGCGAAATTCCTAAAATCAGAAAACTTCTTTCCGGTGTCCAAAGACCTTGAGAATCTCTGCCTTCGCCTTCAAATATTCGGTAATCTGTTAAATCTTCTTTTAATTTATGATTGCGCCGAAAATTTTCTTCTGCTGAAAATTCAACCGAAAGCGGATTCCAAGCCGTGATAAAACTCCAGCTTGAAGCGTTAAATTTTTGCAGTAAATTTTCAACTTCGGCGTTTATTTCGCCAACTCGGATCGGTTGACCAATTTCGTCAACAAAATATTCGGCTTGATTGTAAGATGCGATGATTTCCGACATTTAAGTTTCCGCGAGATTTCCTAAAATCTATCAATTTCTTGTTTAAGAAAGCAGTTATCTTTAGGAAAGTTTCAACACCTGAAAGATAATTAAATTTGACTTCCGACCAATGGAAAGCCGTCGTGTTGTTCGATGGTTTCGTCTATTTTCGCCATCAGTCTAATTGTTCCGCCAAGAGCAACGGTGATTTTTCCGTAGTCTTCGATGTTTTTAGCAGAAGCGTTAATTCAGAATAAAACCAAATAATTCCAACTTGAATAATTAACGTAACCTCAGTTCGGGATAAGAGTCATTGAAAAATAAAGACTTAACTGAAAATGC
>CALMEH010000504.1 GCA_937863115.1 uncultured Acidobacteriota bacterium | reverse complement strand
ATCCACGGGCAATCCGTTTGCACCCGCCGCCGCCGCCGATTTGACACTTTTCGGCGCAGATTTTAAGGGCGCAAAAGATACGAACGGAAATGTAACGCCGAATTTTTTGTTTCGCGGATTGACGGCGGGCGACAAAGCCGGACCTTGGATGTCGCAATTTTGGTATCTGCCGTGCTTTTTCGGCGCGAACGAAATCAATTCAAAAATCAAAACGGTCAAAACAATCGCCGATGGCGGGGCAAATTATATGACCGATTTTGCAAGTTGGCTTTCGATTCAAAACGGCGTTTCACCCGCGCAGACAGACATTATCGACCCGACCTTACGATATATGCGAAATGGACCCTTCATCGGGCGAGGGGGTGATGTTGGCGTTGTATTTCAAGGATGATTTTATGCGTTTTTTTGCATGTTGGGATTGGGCGTGCCGTTCGATGCGGGAAATCCCTACGAAGGTTCTTTAACTCAAATGGGTTTCGGAACATTCGGCGGACCGCATATTGCAACGCTTTTGTGCGAAGTTTCAACTCGTGCTTTGAAAGCGGTTTGGAATCAAAAATGGTTTGTTCATCGAAGATTGCGACCGGAAGTTTTTGCCGCACGAATTCATCGAACGCTGACCAACGGCGCAAATTATCCGATTCATCCCGACATTTTGACCTCAATAAATACGAATACGCGGCTCGGCGGATTTTTACCGTCGGGAAACGCGCTTTTGCCGATGGCTTTCCCCGAAGGCTCGCCGACGCATCCGGCTTACGGTGCAGGACACGCCACGGTTGCAGGCGCGTGTTCAACGATTTTAAAGGCGTGGTTTGATGAATCTTTCATTATTCAAAATCCGGTCGTGCCGGACGACAGCGGTTTGAATTTATTGCCTTACACGGGCGGCGATACTTTGACCATCGGCGGCGAATTGAACAAAATCGCGTCAAACGTCGCCAACGGCAGAAACATTGCCGGAGTTCATTGGCGTTCAGATTCAACCGAATCGTTAAAATTAGGCGAATCCATCGCCATCAGCATTTTAAAAGATCAGAAGGCTTGCTATAACGAAGTTTTCAACGGATTTTCGCTGACAAAATTCGACGGCTCGACAATTCTGGTTTAAGTATCTTTCAGTATTTTTCAAAAGCGCAGTTAAACGACTGCGCTTTTTTTTGTATAATCAAGGATTTGAAACACAACAAATAAAATGCCAAAACGCACAGATATTCATAAAATTTTAATCATCGGTTCGGGTCCGATTGTCATTGGTCAAGCATGCGAGTTTGATTTTGTAGGAATTTTCTAAATTATTGAATAACTTCTAGATTTTTAAGACATTTATCTAAACTCGGTGAATTTTCTCTAGCAGCATAAATATCCCAAAAAGTATAAATAAATCTGCTAATCTCAGAGTTATATAATTTTCCAACTTGGGCAGTAGAGCCTTGTTCAGGCACGATAGCTGAAATAATGTTTGAAGATCGAGAAGTTCTAGCTATATTGATAAGTTTTTGTTTTGGATCATTTTCATTATCAGGAAACTGCGGAATTTTTTCTACATTTACTTGTAGAAATTTGGCTAAATTATTACGGTCAGCCATAATCCAACTTTCGATTTCTCGAACGACCACGCGAAAAAGCATCAAATCATTTTTAAATGGTAACCAATTCGAAATAACTTCCGGAGGACATTTACATCCAGTATCCATGAAATCAATTAATACTAAATAAAAAACATTATTGGCGGATTTATTAAAATCTCGAATTTTGTTTTTGATATAGCCTGAGCCTTTCTTGCCATAACAACTACCAACTTGATGTCCTACCACATTTACAAGTTTGCGTGCTACAAATTCATCTATTTCGCCCTCTACTAACAGATTTATGATTCCCATTTTATAAAGAAAAAAGCAGTCCTTGAATATCTTTTGGAGATGATTTTGGTAAAACCACGTCAGCTATTGTTAAGCCGTTTTTGAGTTGATCCATTTCTTCCTCAGAATCTAATGGTGAAACGAGTTTTGTTCCATCGGGGCTAGGTTCTAATCTAATTACTTCTTCACCACCTATTCCTTGATTATCAAGCATTTCTTCTGAAAAAGTGCTTATAATAATCTGTCGGCGAATTTTACGAGTGCGGTTTATCTTTTCAATCATTGTCGGAAGTTGCCGAACAACTTCTTTGTGTAAGGATAGCTCAGGTTCTTCCATTAAAAGCATACCATCCCCTTCAAAAAGCGACCAAAGTAATCCAAACAAGCGAAGTGTTCCATCAGAAAATTGAGATTCGTATTGTTTTCCGGCGTGGGGTCGCCAATGCTCAAAAATCCCTTCTAAATGTGGAACTCCTGAATTGTCTCGACTAACTTTTAATTCTTTTAGTTGAGGAACCGCAATTTGTAGAACAGATTCAATCTTTTTCAATCTCGAATCTCTAAATTTAAGACTTGTTCGTTCAACACGATGAAGAAAATCCCTTCCAAATGGATCGTTGTTGACAGAAGTCGGTGAAAATCCTTTTGAGTCTCGAACAACTTGAGGAATTAAATGCTGATAATTAATATTCTGAAGAAAATTTGCAATCGGACGGAACTCCTTATTTGCAGTAAGTTGTTCTAATGATGTTTGAGATAGTCTTGCAATGTCCTTTTTATCTTCTGCATCTGGTCTATCTAATAAAGTTTTACCATTATATTTAACTATTTCAGATTTAATTATTGGATTGCGGTTTTGATTTTGCCCAAAACTTAACTGGTAAATCCAAACGGAGTCATCATCATCTTTTATTTCAACTTCAATGGAAATATCAGGTTTTTGTCGGGCAAACAAACAGCGAATGGCAGAAACCCCGTTCCGAGTTTCAATTGCCTGTTTAAAGCCGCCACCTGTGTCCAAAGAAATTTCTCGTAAAAAGCGAAAAATATCTAAGAAATTTGATTTACCAGAAGCATTAGGTCCAATTAAAAATAATCTACGAGATAAATTAACCTCACCTTTACGAAAATTCTTCCAATTCTCAACTTTCAATTTTTGAATAAACATTTAATCAATTTTTACCGAATGCGCTATAATTTTTAGAGTTTATTACAACTACTTTGTATTATTATAATTTATTAAATGCCAAAACGCACAGATATTCATAAAATTTTAATCATCGGTTCGGGTCCGATTGTCATTGGTCAAGCGTGTGAGTTTGATTATTCGGGAACGCAAGCCTGTCGCGCTTTGAAACAGGAAGGTTTCGAGGTGATTCTTGTAAATTCAAATCCTGCGACGATTATGACCGATCCCGAAATCGCAGATAAAACTTATATCGAACCGCTGACGGTTGAAACTTTGACGGCGATTATCGAAAAAGAATTACCAGACGCGCTTTTGCCGACGGTTGGCGGACAGACAGGTTTGAATTTGTCGGTCGAATTGTTTGAGCAGGGAATTTTGGATAAATTCGGCGTGAAATTGATAGGCGCGAATGTAAATTCAATAAAAGTCGGCGAAGACCGCGAACTTTTTAAGATTGCGATGGACGAAATCGGTATTCCGAGCGCAAAAGG
>CALMEH010000503.1 GCA_937863115.1 uncultured Acidobacteriota bacterium | reverse complement strand
CGCCCAAAACCAAACTCTCGGCACGGGCAAGTTTTAAGATTTGCGCTTCATTTGCGGCGAAAATCTTTTGATTTTCGGCATTTGCGGCAACGTGAATTGTCGGTTTGTCCGAAGGTTTTATCTGCATTTCGGCGCGGATGTTTCGCACTTTTGAAATCACATCAATCACGGCTTGCATTTCCAATTCGGCGCGTTCGTCAATCAAATTTGCATCGCCTTTTGGAAAATCTGCCAGCATAATCGTTCGTTTTGCCGATTTATAAGCCGAGTTATGCAAATTGCTCGAAACATTCGGCAATTTTTGCCAAAGTTCTTCCGTCAAATACGGCATAAACGGATGAAGCATCCGCAAAGATTGTTCGATAATCGTAATGATTCGCGTTCGCGCTTCGCTTTGGTCTTTGGTCTTTGGTCTTTGGTCTTTGATTTCTGCTGACTGCTGACTGCTGACTGCTGACGGCTCACTAATCGAGTCTTTGACAAGTTCGATATACCAATCGCAAAAATCGTCCCAAAAGAAATGATAAAGAAGCGAAACCGCCGTGTGAAACTCGTATTTTTCGAGGGATTTATTAACTTCCAAAGCCGTTTTATTGAGCCGTGAAATTATCCATCTATCCGCAATGGAAGCCGATTCGTCAAGATTAAGACTTTTAATATCAACGATTGCGCCTTCGGAATTTAGCAAACAAAAACGCGTTGCGTTCCAAATTTTATTGGAAAAATTGCGGTAAGTTTCAATCTGCGTATCGTTCCAACGAATATCCGCGCCGGTCGCAATCGAGGCTAAATAAATCCGTGTCGCATCAACGCCGAATTTGTCGAACATCGCAATCGGGTCAACGCCGTTTCCGCGAGATTTCGACATCGGTTTGCCGTCTTTTCCAAGAACCGTTCCCGTAATAATTGCATTTTCAAACGCCGTTTTCCCGACAAATTTCTTCGTCAACATCATCATCCGCGAAACCCAAAGAAAAATAATATCGCGCCCTGTAACCAAAACATCAGTTGGCGAAAATGTGTTCAAATCTTCGGTTTCCGTAACTTCGCCCGTCCAACCAAAAGTCGAAAAAGCCCATAAACCCGAAGAAAACCAAGTGTCTAAAACGTCGTTATCTTGTTTTAATTCTGACTGCTGACTGCTGACTGCTGACTGCTGACTGACCGCTTCTTCAAAAGTTCGCGCAACAAAAACATTTCCGTCTGCGTCATACCACGCCGGAATTTGATGTCCCCACCAAAGTTGGCGCGAGATTGTCCAATCTTTGAGATTTTCAAGCCACGTTGTATAAACTTTTGCGTGCGGAACTTCCGGCGAAAAATGCGGAACGCCTTGCGTTTTTATCAGATCCAAACCGATGTCGCGCATTTCGTCCATTTTCACAAACCATTGTTCCGACAAAATCGGTTCGACAATCGTTTTGCATCGCTCACACGTTGGCAAACTGATTTCGTAATCGTCAATTTTTTCCAAAAGACCGAGATTTTCAAAATCTTCGATGACTTTTTCACGCGCTTTAAATCTGTCCAAACCTTCAAAATCCGCGCCGGCGTTGGCGTTCATCGTCGCGTCGTCGTTCATTACCAAAATCTGTGGCAAATTATGTCGTTCGCCGATTTGATAATCATTCGGGTCGTGCGCGGGCGTAACTTTGACCGCGCCTGTGCCGAATTCCGCGTCAACATATTCGTCTGCAACAATCGGAATTTCGCGGTTTATCAGCGGCAATTCAATCATTTTTCCGATTAAATCTTTGTATCGTTCATCTTTCGGATTAACCGCCACCGCTGTATCTCCGAGCATCGTTTCAGGTCTGGTTGTCGCAACCGTAAGTGTTCTGTCTAAATCTTTTACGGGATATTTCAGATAAACCAATTTGCCGTCTTTTTTCGATTCTTCTTTAACTTCCAAATCCGACAAAACAGTTTTGTCTTTCGGACACCAATTAACAATTCTCAAACCGCGATAAATCGAACCTTCTTCATAAAGCGTGCAAAAAACTTCACGCACAGCTTTTGATAAATCCGCGTCCATCGTAAAACGATGCCGCGACCAATCAACGCTTGCGCCTTCGCGCCGCATTTGTTCAATGATTGTGTTGCCGTATTCTTCTTTCCATTTCCAGCAACGATTTATAAATTCTTCACGCCCGATGTCGAGCGGCGATTTATTTTCGTCTTTTTTGAGTTGTTCAACGACTTTTCTCTGCACCGAAATTCCCGCGTGATCAGTTCCCGGAAGCCAAAGAGTTTTAAATCCCTGCATCCGTTTGCGCCGGATCAAAACATCCATCAAAGTATGCTGAAGCGCGTGTCCCATATGCAAACTTCCCGTTACGTTCGGCGGCGGAATGACAATCGAATACTTCACAGCGTCGGCGTTTTCATTGATTTCCGGAGCAAAACAGCCGTTTTTTTCCCAATTTTGATAATGCGTTTCTTCCGCTTCCTGCGGATTATATGCTTTTGCGATTTCCATATTGTCAGTGGTCAGTGGTCAGTGGTCAGTTGTCAGTTGAAAGAATCAAATGACTACCGAAAAAAACAACTGGCGAATTTGTAATTCTAAAACAAAAACGGCTGATTTTCATCTTCGGAAAACCAGCCTTTTTTACTTTTTACTTTTTACTTTTTACTTGCGAAGCCTTATTCGGCAATTCGTTTAGCAATCATTTCGGTAATTTGCGGCTTTAATTCTTCGACGAGTTCACGAAGCACACGGTCTGAGAACTTTTCCGAGACTTTTGCTGCAATCGCTTCGATGACTTCAGGCGAAAGATTTAGACTTTCAGCGGCGGCGGTAGATGATTCTTCCGTTTTCACCGCTTCGACTTGGCTTAAATCAATCATTTCGTCCGTCGGAATTTCACGAATATCAACTTCTTCCGCTTCAGTTTCAGTCGTTGGTTCATCTGCAACCGCTTCCGACTCGTTTTCCATAACCGTGTCCGGCTCGGATTTGTTTTCTTCAAAAGTTTCAACGGTTTCTTGTGTTTCAACTATCGGCGCAAATTGATTTACATTTGGCGTTTCGTTGCTTGCAGGAGTTTCAAAATAAGATTCGTTTTCGCTCGTTTCCGCAATCGGCGTAATTTCTTCTTGCCAAACAGGTCGGCTCAAAACAGCGGCTGATAAAATTTCCGGTTGCGGCGGAAGTTCTAGCAAATTTGCATCTTCTTCTGATTCTATTGTCGGAATTCTTTGAGTTTGATAAAAAGCATCGCCCTGCGGCAAGGGTTCGGTTTCCGCCAAAGTTGAAGTTTTCTCCGAGACATCTTCAGAAATCGGTGTCGGGAGTGAAAAAGGCGTTTCACCAACAAAAGCATAACCGCGTTCCTCTTCTCCCGAACGGTGGATTTCGTCAAATTCAGCAGTCGTCAAAGGTTGCGTAACGTGTAAATCTTCTTCGGCTTCGACGGTGGCGATTTGATTCGTTTGAATCATTTCATCGTCCATTCCCGCATCGCCGAATTCCTCCGCAATTCCCGAAGGGGTTTCCATTTCCAGGGTGTTTTCAAATTCGCCCGGAACTTTGTTTTCGGCGGGCGTTTCCATATCGGAAATAATGTCGTCCGTCGAATTTTTATTTGAAGCATCGAGCAAGCCCGAAACCTTTGTAACAAGCTGGCGAATGGATTGAAATGGTTTTGTCAAAAAATCATTTGCACCAACACGCTGTGCTTCCGCTTCGTCAAACGGCTCAAACGAACCAACGAGCAAAATTACCGGAACACGACTTGTTTCCTGATTGGCGCGAATGCGTTCACAAATTTCGTAACCGCTCAAGCCGGGCATATTGATGTCAACCATCACCAAATCGGGCGTAAATTCCGCGAGTTTCTCAATCGCCGCATTGCCGTCGCTGACGCTGATAACCTCAATTCCTTCATCGGCAAACGTCAAATTTACGACTTTCTGAATCGTTATCGAATCGTCCGCTAAGAGTAATTTATGTTTTGACATTATTTTAGTTTCCGGTTTCTGGTTTTCGGTTTCCGGTTTTCAACTAGAAACCGAAAACCAGAAACTATTTAGAATTTCCACGCACGAACATTCGCAACATTGTTTGAAGTTGTGCAGTTGTAAAAGGTTTCGGCAAAAACGCAACTGCGCCGGACGAAAAACTCTCTGATGATAGACGCGGATTTTGTTCCGCCGTCATAATTATCACCGGAATTTTCATCAGACGTTTTTCCGATTGCATATGTTTTGCCAATTCCGTGCCTTGAATATACGGCATTACGACATCGAAAATTGCCGCAACAAAAGGTTCGCCCGATTGCAGAAGTTTATACGCTTCTTTGCCGTCACGTGCCGATACAACCGTGTAGCCTTCTTTTTCGACTATTGCTTTGACAAGCCGCAAAATTGCCGGATCGTCATCGGCAACTAAAATCTGTGCGCTGTCTGTAATTTCACTCATTAATCTTTAAAAACTCACTTGGGTTATTTTTGAAATAACTCTGAAAATCATTCTAAACTTTTGATTGCTGAAACCAATCTCTAACAATCACAAAAATAATGCGTATTGCAATGATTTTTTTGATTTCCAAATGACTTCCGAAATTATTCTAACGAAACTTTGATGATTTTACGAATTTGCGGACAGTTTTGCAGCTAATTTTAT
>CALMEH010000502.1 GCA_937863115.1 uncultured Acidobacteriota bacterium | reverse complement strand
CGAGCGAAGCAAGAACGGAAAACGCCGCAGATAAAATCAACTTGATTTTATCTGCGGCGTTTTCGCGCCTTTTCTCGCAAAGCCTCGAACGCGCGTGCAGGCAAGATGCCTGCGCTCCCAGTTTAGTTCACCGGCTCAGTCCATTTCGCCATCGAAATTGCTTGATTCAAAACCACGCCGAATTCAGTTCCCGATTTGACGACAGCTTCTTCGCCTTTGGTGAATTTTTCACCGAGAAAACCGCCCAATGCGCCGACACCTGCACCGATTAACGCGCCTTTTGCGCCGCCGACCATTCCGCCGATAACTGCGCCGCCCGCGCCGCCGCCGCCGATGAAGATGATTTTACGATTCTTCATTTTGTCGCCCGAAGCGGTGCTTTCGTTGTCGCTTTTTGCATCTTCGGCGTTCAAATCGGTTAATGAACCGTTAATCGCACGCTTTGTGCCATTTGGCAATTTTACTTCGATAAAACTGACTTCAATCGCGCCCGGATTGCCGCCTTTTTTCGCCGGAACAACCGAATCAACGCGCCCGATTATCGTGCTTCCCGCCGGAATTACAATCACGCCCGAATCCGAATAAACCGGCTCGGTTACATTATTTGTAAATGTATCGCCGACTTTGGCGGTTTTTGAAGAAATTTCTTCGTTAATGCGAACACGCATACGTTGTCCGACAGGCACGTTGTAAAGTTTAATCACCGGTTTTGTCGGAACGGGTTTTTTAACCGTTGGTTTTTTCTTGATAACCGGCTTTTTCTTTGTTTGTGCAAACGAATCTTGCGACGTTGCTCCAAAAATGAAAATCGCTGCTAAAAATACTGCTAAAAATCTGAAATTAAATAACTTATTCATTGTTTTTTTCTTCTCCCAAGTATGTAAAAAATTGTAGATAAAGCGTCCGAAGACCCCAGCAGTCCTTAGACGGTTTTCCAAAATCAATCGTTGTCTTAAAAATTCAAAGCTCAATTTAAAGGTTAGCATTTTCCTTCTTCAGAGCAAAAATCAAAAGATAAAAAACAGCAAATTTGCCGCCGGAAAAAAACAAATCAAAAAAAATAAAAAATTTTCTGAAAAACGCTACGATTAGACATATAGTTCAAGCAACAACATAGTTTGATTTTACAATCCCCGGCTTACGCCTAATCGGTGCAAAAGATTAGGCGTAAGTTAATTAAAACCGGAAGTTTAAATATTTTTTTTGATTATGCCGCTAACCACCCAAACACTTCTACTTTTCGCACTTAATTTGATTGATGCCGCGTTGACAATTTACTGGGTTCAAAACGGTTACGCCACCGAAGGCAACCATTTGATGGCAACGTTGCTCGACATCGGCGTTTTTCCGTTTTTGGCAGTTAAAATCGCTGTCGGCACAGTTGCGTCCATAATGCTCTGGCGTTGGGGAAAGCTGAAAATCGCCAAATACGGTTTGGCAACAACTTTGGTCATTTATATCGGTTTGATGGGCGTTCATTTATTTACGGGTTTGGTTTCCTTCGGATACATCTCAGAAACTTTTGTAACACAGCTTTTTGTAAAATAATTGCAGAAACGCACACGAAGTAAGCGTGTTATTCGTTTGATGAAACACGCTTACCTCGTGCGCGTTTCTGCATATTATTATAAAGATTTTTCCCGTCGGTTTATTGGTTCAGTTTTTTGGAACAATAAACCGATTTTTTGCGTAAAAATTCAAACGAACGCTTCTCCTCCGATTTTGCATCAAAAGAAGCGAACTTAATTTGAACTTTTAATATATAAGGGAAAATATATGTCGCAAAAAGCAGTTTATCAATTATCGGCGCGTCAGATTTTATTACTCGCCTTCGCTTCGGCAATTATTGCCGTCGGCGCGGTTTTGCTCGTAAATAATCTTGGCGGCTTTTGGAAATCAAACAACGAATTAAAAACTCAGGCGGAAGAAAACGCCGCACCTGCAAACATCTCCGATCCTTCAACCGTCAGCGATGAACAAAACAACATCGAAGTTTATAAATCGTTGGCTTCGGGCGTGGCTTTTATCACCTCGACTTCGTATCAGCAAGATATGTTTGGCAACGGACAAGAAAATCCGAGAGGTTCGGGTTCGGGTTCGGTGATTGACGCAAACGGTCATATTTTGACGAATTATCACGTCATCGAAGGTTCGGAAAATTTAACCGTAAGTTTAGGTGGAAACAAGACTTACCCGGCAAAAATCATCGGCAGCGATCCCGATACGGATTTGGCAGTCATAAAAATCGAGCCGGGACAAGATAAATTAACCGTCGTTCCGTTTGGCGATTCGGACAATCTGCAAATCGGACAGAAGGTTTTGGCAATCGGTAATCCGTTCGGGCTTGACAGAACTTTAACAACGGGCGTAATTTCGGGCTTACAACGTCCGATTCGCGGGACAAATAATCGTCCGATTGAAGGCGCGATTCAAACCGATGCGTCAATCAATCCGGGTAATTCGGGCGGACCTCTGCTCGATAAATTCGGCAGACTTATCGGAATCAATTCGCAAATTCTTTCGCGTTCGGGCGGTTCGGTCGGCGTTGGCTTCGCCGTTCCCGTGAACATTGCCAAGCGTGTTGTGCCGCAGTTGATTCAATTCGGCGAAGTTCGCCGTCCGCGTCTCGGCATTGACGGCGTTTCGGTTGAAAGATTAATCGAACAGGGCGTTGAATTACCCATCGAAAAAGGCTTGCTTCTGCGGGCGATTGTTGACAATTCTCCGGCAAGCGAAGCCGGACTTCGCGGACTTTATCGCGGCGCAAACGGTCGCGTTGCGCTCGGCGACATCATTACGGCGATTGACGGACAAACGATTAACGATTTAGACGATATTTACCGCTATCTCGACAAAAAACAAATCGGCGATACGGTTCAAGTCGAAGTTTTCCGCGACGGAAAATCGGTTAATGTTCCGGTTAAACTTTCGGTTTTATCGCAAAATCAAACACCGCTAAACAATCGTCCAATGAAGAAATTCTAAGGCGAATTTGCTAAACTTGTCGGAACAGCTTAATGTAGGCTGTTCCGACAAAATGGAGCTAAACGATTTTTACAACGACGGTTTCGGATGGATTTGCAAACATTGTGAACGCGAAATCAAAGCGCAAAACAAATCGCCAAAGGCGAAACGCTCACGGCTAATGCGAGAGGGCGAAGCCGAAAGCAAACAACCGCAATTTTCAAACACGGCAATGGCAAAATGGGCAGACAAAGCACAAAGAGTTTTAATGTGTCCACGTTGCGGTATTACAGAATTAGCTGACAGCAGTTAGCAGTCAGCGATGTTTGATTATAAATAAAACACTTTGCTGTGTATATAATTGCTAACTGCTAACTGAAATAATACAGCCAACTTTTTCGGCTTGTTCAAACATCTTTAATATTTGATATACTTTCCACGAGATTTTTCTAACAGAGGATTTTTAATGAAAACAAAAATATTCGTTTTATTCGCCGTCTTTGGATTAATGTTAAACCTTGTCGGCACAACATTTGCAGACAATAGCAAAAAGAAAAAAGGTAATGAACTCGTTGCGCTTCTGCCTGCTTCGGACGGCGTAATAGCAATGGATTCAAAACGCTTTTTCGCATCGGCTCTGCCGCAAATATTGTCAGGCAACAAAGAAATGCTCGATGAAGTCAACGCAAAAATGGATGAATTCAAAACCGCAACCGGCATAGATATTCGCCAATTTGACCAAACTGCAATCGGCGTTTCGGCAAAGGAAATTTCTCCGTCGAACACGGATTTTGAAGCCGTTGTGTTGGCACGCGGAAAATTCGATGCGAATTCCTTGGCGGGTCTTGTAAAATTTGCTTCCGAAGGCAAATACCGCGAAGAAAAAATCGGCAATCGCACGATTTATATTTTCTCGCCGAAGGAAATTATTGAGAAAAACAAAACGGCGGTAAAAAATCCGATGTTGCAAAAAGTTATGAATATGATTTTTCCGGCAATTTCGGGCGAAATGGCGATAACGGCTTACGATGCCAAAACTTTAGCTTTCGGAACGCCCGATCGTGTGAGATTAACAATCAACAACGACCGCCCCGGAATTGATGCCGACTTGATGATAATGGTCAGCAAAAATCCTTCAGCCGTCGGAAGTTTCGCGCTGAATATGCCAAAAGGTGCGGCAGGTTTTCTCGAACTCGGTGATGACGAACTCGGACAAAATATTGCTTCGGTTCGGCAAATGTTCGGTTTTATGAATGTTGTCGGTGAAGATACGGTGGTTTCGGTTACGGCAAAAACTTTGAAAGCGGAAAACGCCGAAAGTCTGAAAAATTCTATGACCGCACTGCAATCCGTGTTTGGTGATGTTTTGGGAGGTTCAAAACGCGATGACCAAAAAGTTTATGGCAGAATGCTCAAAAACGCGAAATTTTCGTCAAATGCCAATCAAGTAACTCTTGATTTACAAGTTCCGCAGAGCGACATAAATATTTTAATCGGCGCAAAATAATCGTTTTTCACCTTGAAAAAATCGGGCTGTCGGAGAATAATTCTGACAGCCCTTTTTTTCATAAAAGGCAGAAACCCGCGCGTGAGCAAGGGTAAAAAAAACTACGAGTTATCCAATGAAAACAAAATCGAATCAATTAAAAATCAGCGCACTTTTAACTTTTGCAATCGCCGTTTTCGCTTTAACTTTCGGCATTTCGACTGCGGCGCAAGAGCAAGACAACCAGCGTCAGAGAGTTATCGGAACGCCGGCAATTACGCCAACGCCGCGAAATGATCAATCAATCACGGCTTTGCAAAGTCAGATTCGTTTTATTTTGTCGCGCAACGAACTTCAGCGCGGACAAGTCGGCGTAAAAATCGTTGATTTGAATACGAGCAGATTAGTTTACGAAACAAACGGCGAAAAATATTTTATGCCCGCGTCGAATATGAAAAGCTACACGGTCGCGGCGGCAATCGAACGGCTTTCGCCGAATTTTCGTTTTTCAACCAGTGTCTATGCGCCGGCGATGCCCAATGAAAGCGGAAATTTGAAAGGCAATCTGACAATTTACGGACGCGGCGATGTTTCGTTTTCGACGGCTTTTTATGACGGCGATTATTACAAAGGTTTAGACGCGCTGGCAGAAAAAATCGTGCAAGCCGGAATTAAAAAAATCGAAGGCGATTTGATTGGCGATGACAGCTATTTCAGCGGAAATCCAACACCATTTACTTGGGAATGGGACGATATGCAATGGAATTGGGGCGTGGAAATTTCGGCTTTAAATGTGAACAATAATTCGGTTGATTTATCGGTCAAACCGAGTTCCGTCGGTGCGCCGTGCAATGTTTTGCTTTTGCCCGCAAGTCCTGTTTTCAAAATTCAAAACACTTGCGTAACATCGGCAAATGGAACGCCGCGCAACCTCAAAGTTACAAAAAAACTCGAACAAAATATTTTGGAAATTTCCGGCTCAATGCCCGCAGGCGATAAAACTTACACGGGTTACATCGCCGTTTCGCGTCCGGCGGAAATGTTTATCGCACTTTTGCGTCAGAGTTTGGAGAAAAAAGGCGTGGTAATTACGGGCAGAAACAGTTTGATAAATCCGAAAGCTAAATATTTTTCGCAAACTGCGCCCATCGAAATCGCCAAAATCGAATCCGCGCCGCTTTCGATTATCGCGCAAAAAACGATGAAACCGAGTCAAAATATGTTCACCGAAACGCTTCTTTGGACACTTGGTGAACAGCTTGGCGACAAAACAAAGCCGAATTTATCGAGCGCGGAACGCGGCATTGGCGTAGTTTCAAATTTTCTGACGCAAGTCGGAATCGCTTCGGATGCGGTCAAGCAATATGACGGAAGCGGTTTATCGCGGCATAATCTCATCACGCCGAATTCCGCCGTTCAACTTTATACTTTTATGTCAAAAAGTCGTTACGCGCAGGCGTGGAACGATTCTCTAACCATCGGCGGAATTGACGGAACTTTGCGAAATCGTTTCAAAAATACTAAAGCCGCCGGCAATGTGCGCGGCAAAACCGGCACGATTGACCAAGTTTCCGCACTTTCCGGCTACGTTACAACCGACGCCGGCGAAAAAGTAGTTTTTTCAATTATCATCAACGGAGTTGCCGAAACTTCGATAAGACAAGCCGTAATTGACGAAATTGTTGTTGCGCTGGCAAATTTCAACGGTAGGTTTTAAAAAGGCAAAAGTAAAAAGTAAAAAGGCAAAAGTAAGACCGAATCTTCACTTTTGCCTTTTTATTTTTTACTTCTGAAAGTTACCAGCGCGAAAAATTCCCGCCGCCGCCGCCGCCGCCGCGACGGTCTCCGCCGCGACCACCGCGATTTCCGCCACCGCCACCGTAACCGCCGCGATTTCCGCCGCCGCCGCCATCTTCGCGCGGGCGGGCTTCGTTGACGACTAAACTTCTGCCTTCAAAATCCTGTCCGTTAAACTGTTCGATTGCCGCCATTGCTTCTTCCGAAGACGACATTTCGACAAATCCGAATCCGCGTGAACGTCCCGTATCACGATCTTCGATGACTTTCGCCGATTCAACCGTGCCTGCTTGTGCAAAATAATCTTGCAAATCGTCGCTCGTAATGCTGAACGACAAATTTCCCACATAAAGTTTTGTGCTCATTTTTATCCTTAAATTTTATTATTGATTATCTCGAATGAAGCAAAAGGCAGGCTGAAAGAAATTGTCTAAATACATTTTCCGGCAATGCGACGAACCCGACTTTTCCGTAAAACAACAAGAAACTGCTTCTGTAACTATTTACCAAACTCTCTAACCCAAATAAAGCCGTCGCTTATAAAATCTTTAACGGACGCATCTCGCCGGAGATACTCTGAGAGCAAAACTTTTGTAAGTATGCCGTTTTTTTTAGATTTAGGCAAGGATATTGTTTAAAAAATGCGGGCAAATCTTAGCTATTTAAAGCATCTTAACGAATGAAATTCAAAAAATTTCAAATTCAGACATTTGGAGTATGTATTATATGTCAGAAGTAGGACACGCCAAAAACGTCGCAAACTTTGCGACCGCAATCAACATTATCATCGCGCTCGGCGCGGTTTATAATCCGTTTCAAACGCTTATTTTATTGGCGGCTTTGCAAACCAAATTAACCGAAGCCGAAAATGCAATGGCGGAAGTTGATACGAAAAAATCAACGGAAATTGATGCCGACAACATCCGTTTCGCCGAGTTTGACGGCATTGACACGCTCGCCACACGCATCGCCGGCGCGATAAAAGTCAATATCAACGACGCGCTTTTTACGAAGAATGCGACAACGA
The DNA here is from genome assembly GCA_937863115.1 of uncultured Acidobacteriota bacterium. Taxonomy (GTDB): domain Bacteria; phylum Acidobacteriota; class Blastocatellia; order Pyrinomonadales; family Pyrinomonadaceae; genus CALMEH01. The sequence continues at coordinate 3,215 of CALMEH010000502.1, read as the reverse complement.
TTATCCGCAAACTTCAAGGCAGACGCATCGGAAATGCACCGGTTGATGACCCGTCAACGCCCGACGTTGACGAATCGCAAGTGGCACACTCGGTTTCACAGCAAAGCTACGACAATTACATTGCCAATCTTGCCGCGCTGATTGCGCTTCTGAAAACGAAGGAAAGCATTTATAAACCGAACGAAGAGGAAGTAAAAATCCAAACGCTCGAAGCCAAGCTCGCCGCAATGGAAACGAAAAACAACACCGCGCAAATCGCCCAAATCGAAGCCAAAAACGCCCGCGAAGTGCGCGACACGATTCTCTATCACCCTGAAACAGGTATCCTGAATCTCGTCAAACTAATCAAAGCCTATTTTCTTTACAACAAAGACATCGGCAAAAATAGCGCGGCATACCAACAGCTTATCGCTCTGAAATTCAAAAAAGTAAAATAAGCAGACAAATCGAAGCGGTTTAATCAGTGCGCCGGTAGAAATATCGGCGCACGTTTGGAGGTTTGTTTTACAAACGAGAAGTAAAAATGCCAAAATTAGCCCGTGAAACGGGTAACAGCATAAAGCCTCGTGCGTGAGCGCGAGGTTTGTCAATTCAAAAACGCAAGCCCGTGAAACGGGCGACAGGAGAAATATGCCGCAATCATATACGAATCTGATTTATCACATCGTTTTTTCAACCAAAAATCGTCAGCCTCTAATTACCGATGAAACAAAACCACGATTGTATGAATATATCGGCGGAATTCTTCGCAACAAATGCGACATCGCATTGGCAATCGGCGGAATGAACGACCATATTCACGTCTTGGCAAAACTTCGTCCCGATGAATCCTTATCAAACGTCCTGCGCGATTTAAAAGCCAACTCATCAGGTTGGATGCACAAAGTTTTCCCCGAAATGCGCGAATTTTCGTGGCAAAACGGTTACGGCGCATTTACCGTCAGCGCATCGTAAATCGAAAAAGTGCGCGAGTATATTTTGAACCAAGAAGAACGTCATCAAACAGTCGGAACATTTCGAGATGAATTCATCAAATTATTACGCGCAAACAAAATCGAATTCGACGAAAAATATTTGCAAATCTAGCGCGAAAAAAAGCCCGTGAAACGGATGGTCAAACGGGCAGTCAGCACAAAGCCCGTGAAACGGGTGGTCAGCATAAAGCCCGTGAAACGGGCGGTCAGCATAAAGCCCTGTGCGTCAGCGCAGGGAATTTGACCAATATACATTTGAGCTATCGAAGATAGCGACAGAATTTACCTGTGATTGATTCCTATCGCCCGTTTCACGGGCTTGCGATTTGTCGTTCACGTTCCCCGCGCTCACGCACGGGTCTTTACGCTATTGCCCGTTTCACGGGCTGACATCAGATTTTTTTTTCAAACAACAAGTCGCCTGAAATCATATTTCCAACCGCCGTTTAATTTGTCTGAAAAGCTGATGTAAAATATTAGCTCATTGCTTTTGCCGTAAAAAAGCAACGCGCTAAAATCAATAATCCATTTTGAGGGGCAATAGAAAACAGGTGAACTTGAAAAACTACTGTTTCAGCTATAAAGTAGCAAGAGTTCAGCTAAATTTATGAAGGAATCTATCACAATCAAGAATTTCGGAGGATTAAAAGACGTAACCATTCCGCTGAATTCAATCAATATCTTCATCGGCAAACAGGCTTCGGGCAAAAGCGTGACGGCGAAATTGATTTATTTTTTTAAGAAAATTATCTCAAATATAATGTTTGACGTTATTCGAGAGAAGTCGAGAGTTGAGTCCGACGGTATAACTTTGGAAAGTTTTAAAGATTACTTCCCAGAAGAAACATGGAAGGATAGTTCTTTTTATATCAAATATGAATTTAGTAAAGAAAAAATTGTTATAGAGAAATCGAAGGGAAAAGAACTGACCTTAAAATATAGTCCCAAAATTCAGAGTCTTTTTACTTTTGCTAAAGAATTAGAAAGCAATAGAAAAAAGGAAGAAGATCAAACGCTATGGCGTTTTCCTTCACAAGTTACCTTTAACAATTACTATAGTTTTGTTGAAAAGGAATTAGGAAAAAATGCTTCTAACGAACAGAGATTTGTTCCTGCGGGAAGATCCTATTTTGCTAATGTTAAAGATAGTATTTTTTCAATTCTTTCGACTAACCAAACAATTGACCCATTTCTAATAAAATTCGGTTCTGATTATGACTTTCTAAAAAGAATATTCAGAAGACCAAATTTAAAATTTGATAATAGAAAAGACCGATTAGTTTCGGAACTAGTTGATAAATTGATTGCTGAGATTTTAGTAGGAAAGTATGTAGAAGAAGATAACACAGACTACATAATTCACGATGATACGCGAAAAATAAGCGTTTCGTTTTCTTCTTCGGGACAGCAAGAAACATTGCCTCTTTTAGTGGTATTAAAAGCATTGGCGAGAATAATCGTTTATGGAAACGGAATAACTACTTATATCGAAGAGCCTGAAGCACATCTTTTTCCTTCTGCTCAAAAGAAAATTGTAGAGCTTATCTCCGCTATTTATAACAATGCAGGTATTCCTTTACAGTTTGTTATAACCACCCATTCGCCGTATATTCTTACGTCTTTCAATAATTTGCTTCAAGCGGGACAGTTATTAGAAAAAGGCGTTAATAAAAAGAAACTGTTCAAGATAGTTCCCGAATTTGAGATATTAAAATGCGGTGAATTAAATGCGTATGCTTTTGCGGACGGCGGTGTAAAAAGTCTGATTGATAAAGAAACAGGGTTGATTTCAGCCGATTTGCTTGACCAAGTTTCGGAAGAAATTGCTGTTCAATTTGATGAATTGTTGGAACTTTAATCGAAATTATTGCTCAAAACTCAATACTTATGGAACATTGCACCGAAAAAACGAACAACCCGTTAATTGTCTTGGAAGAAAAAGGAAAGAAGATGACTTTTATCAACAGAAACAGAAAAGTCATCAGAAAAATAGAAGTTGACGGTTGCGCCATTACCGATGGAATAAGATGCGATTGGCTCGTCATAAATGATGAAGATTACGAGCATTTTGTTGAACTTAAAGGAAATGATGTAGTTTATGCGTGTGAACAATTAAGAGTTTCGATTACTCAATTAAGCACAAGCCCGACTCAAGACGCAAAACATTCATTTGTAATTCCAAGCAGAGTCATTCCGGCGATTAATACAAAGATTCAAAATCTAAAGGCTATTTTCAAAAAG
>CALMEH010000501.1 GCA_937863115.1 uncultured Acidobacteriota bacterium | reverse complement strand
GGGTGCTCGGGGAGCATTATGTGCAGGTCGCCAACTAATGGAAGTATCGGTGTGGAAATATCACAAATATTTGGTTATTAATAACGAAGATAAAAGACTATCGCGTGAAAATTATAAAGACGAATTATTTTGGGCGTTGTTAGAGAATTTGGGAAACGGAAATTATGGAAAATTAGTAGATAGCTGGTATGAAACTCGAATTAATTTAATTGATTTGCCTGTTTCAATAAGAGGTGATAAAAAATTTGAAGAGAAAACAAACAAAGCTAAAAAAAGGCTTAGTAGGAAAAGTTGCAAGAAATTGTTAGCAAAGCTAAAAGACTATGCCTCAATTTCAGAAATTGAAAATGCTATAGATACACATCCAGCATTTTCAGTAAAAAATAGTAATGTAAAAGTTAGAAATTCTGGCATTTTCACTCAAGAAGAGATAAAAAATATAGATGGACTTCCAAATACTTATCCAAATAATCTCGCCAAAGATGACTTGGAAAAAACAATTCCTGATTATTTTCTTTCTGCCGGAGCTAATGCAATTACTAATAAAGATCCAAATATCCCTGGAGTTTACTATGATGATGTAAATAATGAGTATGATTCACAAACAATATTGCACGAATCAATCCATTTTGCCACAGGACTTAATGATGTTGATTTAGCTAACGCTTTAGGCTTAAAAAACAGTGAAGGCAAAACTTTTGAAAAAGACGATTACAGAAATGCTAGCCGAGCAATCAAAGAGGCAATATATGCAAATTGTCCGTCATCTTTTTTTTAGAGGTAAAAATTATGTTAAAAATTAAATTTGTTATATGTTTAGGAATTATATTATTTTTTTCAGGATTGGTTTTTTCTCAGTCGGAAAACAAAGTTAAGTGTAAAACTTCAAAGAGTATTGGAGGAAAATATATATTATTTTCCGAAACATATCTGGTCGAAAACCCAAATAGGGTTTTGCTTGAAATAATAATAAAACCTAAAAATTTTAATAAGGAGTATATGACTAAACTTGCAAATCGAATAAAGCTCCAATACTGCAACATTAATACTATTTCAGTTGAAATATTTGATAGTAAGAAATCTTTATTAGGTTGGCATTATGATTTTGTTACAACCGGAGGAAAAATTGATAGAAGAAGAGGCATCTATTTTTTAGATAAAAAAACTGGTGAAGAATCTCTTGAATTTTCTACAAAATCAGGAAATCCAATAAATGAAATCACGATCAAGTTTTCAGATCCCCAAGAGTTATAAACTTAATTAAACATCAATTATCGGGCATTCGGGGCAGTCAAATCAATGAGTTACGGCACGACCCAAGCAACCAATGTGAACTTGACCTTTGACACGCGGCTTCGCCCCGTAACATATCTGGCAGACTCGAATGCCAATAATGACGAGATTCAAAACAAAACTTACACCTACAATAATGACGGTTCGGTCAAAGAAGCCGTCAATAATGTGGAAGCAAATTTCAGTCAATACAACGACTACGATTTTGCGGGCAGAATCAAGAAAAACGATTTCGGCACGACTTCGACTGGACAGCCTTACAAACAGACTTTGGGCTACGATGCGTTTAACAACACCACGAGCCGCAACACGAAGGCTTATAATTTCGATGAGCGAAATTTTACGGCAACATTTACAAACAACCGCAAGAGTTCGGGCGGTTATCAATCGAGCGTTGACACTTTTGACGTGGCGGGAAACATTACGCAAAATCAGATATTTTCCGGCACTTCAACGGACATCCGCAAATGGAAGTTCGACGCATCTGGCAGAATGAGCGATTGGGAAGAAACCTTGCCGGAAAACGGAGTTTATCTCAGAGATACGGGTGCGGAACTCGTTTCTGACGGCGACGGCAGAATAGCAAAACGAGCCAATCGCGTCAGAGTCAGAGTTCTCGGCAGCGAAAGTTTTGTGGTCGAACCTGAATACACACTTTTCTCATCCGTTACAGGACAGAAGATTACCACCTTGAATCAAACAGGCGGCAAATATCAAACCTTCGTTTATATGGGAAGTTCGGTGATTGCACAACAAACGTGGGGCGGAAATGACAATGATCAAGTGGTGTTCAAACAAACCGACCCGATTACGGCAAGCGAAATGCAAACATCGACAACGGGAGAAATCAGCCCGTATGGACAAGGCAGAAACGACATCGGTGCGATGGGCGAAGCTGTGCCTTCGCAAGAGCCGGAAGAATTTCCGGCACCGAATTACAAGCAGGGTGGCGGAATCGGCAATCCCGAAACGCAATGTCAAGTGAACGGACATCCGATGAGTTGCAATCGGATGAAAAACTTGGCGAGTGCTTGGGGAGCATTATTTGCAGGTAGCCAATTAATGGATGTATCGGTGTGGAAATATAACAAATATTTGGTTATTAATAACGAAGATAAAAGACTATCGCGTGAAAATTATA
>CALMEH010000500.1 GCA_937863115.1 uncultured Acidobacteriota bacterium | reverse complement strand
AACGGGCAAACGGCGGAAAGCGTCAAAAACCGCTCGAAGCCTTTACCGAAGAATTGGTAAAACTCGCGCTGGAAGGCAAAATTGATCCGATAATCGGACGGACAGCGGAAATCGAACGCACGATTCAAGTTTTGTGTCGGCGCAAGAAAAACAATCCGCTTTACGTCGGCGAACCGGGCGTTGGCAAAACGGCTTTGGCGGAAGGTTTGGCGTTGAAAATTTCGGAAGGAAATGTTCCCGATGTTTTGAAAGACGCGAAAGTTTACGCACTCGATATGGGCGCGGTTCTCGCCGGAACTCGTTATCGTGGCGATTTTGAACAGCGTTTCAAGGCAATCATTACCGAACTCAAAAAGCACGAAAATTCGATTTTGTTTATTGACGAAATTCACACAATTGTCGGCGCGGGCGCGGTTTCGGGCGGTTCGATGGACGCATCGAATATCTTAAAACCGGCGTTGGCAAACGGTGATTTAAGATGTATCGGTTCAACGACTTACAGCGAATACAAAGCCGCATTTGAACGCGACCGAGCCTTGGCACGACGCTTTCAAAAAATCGAAATTCTCGAACCTTCGATTGATGAAACTTACGAAATCTTAAAAGGTTTGAAACGATTTTACGAAGAGCATCACGGCGTAAAATATTCGGACGAATCATTAAAAGTTGCGGCGGAACTTGCCGGAAAATATATCAACGACCGATTTTTGCCCGACAAAGCGATTGATGTCATTGACGAAGTCGGCGCGGCAACAAAACTTTTGCCCGAAGAATCACGCCCGAAATTTATTTCCGTTCAAATGGTCGAAAACGCGATTGCGCGAATGGCGAAGATTCCGCCGAAAACGGTTGTCGCGGACGAAAAAGACAGATTAAAAACTCTGAAAGACGATTTGAAAGGCGTGATTTTCGGACAAGACGATGCGATTGACAAAATCGTTGACGCGATTCAAATTTCACGCGCCGGACTCGGACATCAGACAAAACCTGTCGGCTCGTTTTTGTTTTCGGGACCGACGGGCGTTGGCAAAACCGAAGTTTCCAAACAGCTTGCAGAAGTTCTCGGCATCGAATTTTTGCGCTTCGATATGAGCGAATACGCCGAACCGCACACGGTTTCGCGCCTTATCGGTGCGCCGCCGGGATACGTCGGTTTTGACCAAGGCGGACTTTTGACCGAAGCGATTATGCGAACGCCGCACGCCGTTTTAGTCTTAGACGAGATCGAAAAAGCGCATCCGAATCTGTTTAATTTATTGTTACAAGTGATGGACAGCGCGACTTTGACGGACAACAACGGCAAAAAAGCCGATTTTCGCAACGTGATCTTGATTATGACAACCAACGCCGGCGCGAGAGAATTATCGAGCGGAGGTGTCGGTTTCCGCAATTCTTCCGACACAAAAGGCAACGCGAAAGGCGCGATCGAACGCACATTCACGCCCGAATTCCGCAATCGTTTAGACGCTTGGGTGCCGTTCAAGGCTTTGGATTTGGACAATATCAAGCTCATCGTTGATAAATTCATCAAAGAATTAAACGGTCAACTCGCCGAAAAGCGCGTTCTCATAAAACTCGACGAAACCGCCAAAGAATGGCTTGCCAAAAACGGCTTCGACGCACGCTACGGTGCACGCCCGATGTCGCGTCTGATTCACGAAAAAATCAAACAACCTCTGGCGCACGAAATTCTTTTCGGCAAATTAGTTGACGGCGGAAGCGTTTTTGTCGAAGAAAAAGACGGCGAATTGGTTTTAAATTTTTGATGTAAGTAGTCGAGCAGAATTATTAAATGTTCAGAGTTCAAACTAAAGTTTGAACTCTGAACATTTAATAATCGCGTTTCTATAAAGTTATTCTGCTCGACTACTTAAAAATGAGAAAGATTGCTAAAAGGGAAACAGACTTTCACAAGCGAGCTTTCATTTATATTACAAATTGTTTGTCGAGCGAAAACGTAATAGCGAAAAGCCATAACAACGCAATCCGAATTTCGCGCTTTGTGCCGGAATTGTGCTATAATCAGCGGAAAATGCTTTTTTATACTTTATTTTATCGGAGAATTTTTTAATGGCTTTTGATTACAGCAAGATTCAAGAACTTCTCGGCGATGATGCCGAAACACTTTTAGGACATACTTCCACAACAATTTCCAAAGACCTTCTGCACGTTCCAAGCGGCGATTTCGTCGATCGAGTTTGGAAGGATTCAGACCGTTCGCCGGCAGTTTTGCGGGCGATTCAGACGCTTTTTGATAATGGAAGATTAGCAAAAACGGGTTACCTTTCGATTTTGCCTGTTGACCAAGGCATCGAACATTCGGCAGGTGCGAGCTTTGCGCCGAATCCGATTCTTTTTGATCCCGACAAAATCGTCGAACTCGCCATTGAAGGCGGTTGCAATGCGGTGGCTTCGACCTTTGGTGCGTTGGGCTCAGTTGCCAGAAAATACGCACATAAAATTCCGTTTATCGTGAAAATCAATCACAACGAACTTTTGACTCATCCGAATAAATTTGACCAAGTAATGTTCGGCTCAATCGAGCAAGCTAGAAATATGGGCGCGGTCGCCGTCGGCGCGACGATTTATTTCGGTTCGGACGAATCAACACGCCAAATTACGGAAGTTTCCGAAGCATTTGCCTACGCGCACGAACTCGGAATGGCAACGATTCTTTGGTGCTATTTGCGAAATTCGGCGTTTAAAACCGAAAATGGCGATATGCACGAAGCAGCGGATTTGACTTCGCAATCCAATCATCTCGGCGTTACGATTCAAGCCGACATCATCAAACAAAAACTTCCGACGCGCAACGGCGGCTACACCGCACTCGGCAAAGGTTACGGCAAAACGCACGACAAAGTTTATTCGGAATTAACGAGCGAAAATCCGATTGATTTGGTTCGTTATCAAGTCGCAAATTGCTATATGGGACGCTGTGGTTTAATCAATTCCGGCGGCGAATCGAAAGGCGCAGGCGATTTGGCGGCGGCTGTCCGCACGGCGGTTATCAACAAACGCGGCGGCGGAATGGGCTTGATTTCCGGTCGCAAAGCCTTCCAACGTCCGACTGCTGAAGGCGTTGAATTGCTCAATGCGATTCAAGACGTTTATCTTTCAAAAGATGTTACGATTGCGTAAGATTTACAAATCAATTCAGAAGAAAAGGCGAGAATAATTCTCGCCTTTTTTGTCTGTCTAGGAATGAGATAGAAAGGTAATTTTAAGGAAGAAACGCACTCGGAACGGGTTTGTCACCAGCGATGCCGAATTGTTGAATCAATATTCCGGCAGTTGTTCTGTTTGAATACCAAGTCGAATTTGACGGTCGGAAAACCGTTGCGTCAAATCTTCCGTCGCCGTCGTAATCCCCCGGCGCGGGAATGTCCGTCGAAGTTCCGAACGGAAAAGCATAGAACGAAAAATCTTCGCTTCTCAAAACAAACCATTCACTGCTCGAAGGACGGAAAAAAGCTACATCAGCCTTGCCGTCGCCTGTGTAATCGCCTTGCACAGGTTTGTCCGAAGCCGTGCCGAATTCGTAAGCGATTGCTCCGGCAGTGCTTCGCTGAATCCACCATTGCCCCGCAGATGGACGATAAATTGCAATATCCGTTTTGCCGTCGCCGTCGTAATCACCTGTAACCGGAACGTCGCCCGCTACGCCGAATTGGACAATATCGGTTCCGCCCAAAGATTTTTGGATATACCAAGTCGTATTCGATGGACGAAAAACGCCGACATCACTGAGATTATCCGTGTCAAAATTGCCGACAATCGAAATATCACCCGTTGTGCCAAACGGAAAAGCATAAAAACTATTGTCTTCGGAACGCAAAATAAACCATTCGCCGCTCGAAGGTCGCCAAAATGCAATATCGGTTTTGCCGTCGCCCGTGAAATCAGCCGGAACTAGCTTGTCGTTTGATGTGCCAAACTGCGCCGCATAATTTCCACTGTCAGACGAGCGCAAATACCACCATTCGCCGACTGCGGGACGGAAAATGGAAAGATCGGTTTTGCTGTCGCCGTCAAAATCGAACACGCCTCGCGCAGAATTTAACAGACGCGCCGTGCCGAGATTTGCAACGCCGTTGACGCGGCTGAAATATCCGCCCAAAATTATTTTGTTGTCCGTCTGTAAATCAATGCTGTTGACAACTTGGTCAATCGGCATCGTATTGTTAAAAGTCGTGTCGAGCGTTCCGTCTGCGTTTAATCGTCCGAGTTTGCCGGGAACGGGATTGCCTACGATTAAATTCGTAATTCCACCGAATAAGATTTTTCCGTCTGACTGAAGTTTGAGACTTCTGACTCTGGTGTCCAAAACAGGCGCAAAAGTCGTGTCGAGTGAACCGTCCGCATTCAATCGGGCAACATATTTCTTGTTCGTATCAAAATTAACGCCCGTAAAATCTCCGCCGATAATGATTTTTCCGTTTGATTGCAGAATCAAGTCAAGAACCGCGCCACTCGTTCCACCGAGTGGATTAAATGTCGTGTCCAAACTTCCGTCTGCATTGAGTCGTGCCACACCACTTCGCGGAGTTGCATTGATTTGCGTAAAAGATCCGCCGATGAGAATTTTGCCGTCCGGCTGAAGTGCTATCTTATAAATTCTTACGTTGGTAATCGGATTTGTGAAAGACGTATCTGCCGAACCGTCCGCATTAAATCTTTTAACATAGCCTGCACCTGACATCAGAATTTTGCCGTCCGGCTGAATTTTAATGTCTTCAACGATTGCGCCTGTTGAAATTAATCTGTCAAAAGAACCGTCGGCATTAAACCGAACGCCACCCGCAAAACCGTCGCCGCCCGCCACAACCTTGCCGTCTGCTTGCACGGCAATCGCGTAAATCGTCCCGTTTTCGGGCAGATAAGTTTGATTAAACGAATTATCAACCGTTCCGTCCGCGTTAAATCTGGCTAAATGTCTGATTGTTTTTTCATTTGCTTTCGTGAAATATCCGCCGACCAAGATTTTATTATCAGGCTGAACGAACACTTTTCTGACATAGCCGGGATCACCGATTGTTGGCAAGATAAATGAATTATCAAGAATTCCATTCGGATTAAGCCGTATTATTAAAGAGCCGGCAACGATAATTTTTCCGTCCGTCTGAACTGCTAAATCATTAACAGGAAAAGCACTTATTCCCGTATTAAACGAAGTGTCTAAACTTCCATTAGTTGGATTTAATAGCGCAACATAGTTTACCTCTGCAGTGTTAAAAGTAGTAAATTCACCACCGATAAGAATTTTGCCGTCCGCGAGAATTCGGACAATTTTAATCGCATTATTCGCTCCGATAGTTCCAATGTTGAATGTTGAGTCAGTTGTCCCGTCAATATTAAGACGTGCAATACGGCTTATCGGAAAACCGTTCACCGCCGTAAGCGCACCGGCAATAATAATTTTCCCGTCTGCTTGAATCACAATATCGTTGACGAGTTGGCTGATAGCAGGTTGTTGAAATGAACTGTCAACCGTAAAATCCTGATTGTATCTGACTATTTTGAAACTACTTGAATTGTAAGCGACAATTTTTCCGTCTGACTGGGTGGCAAGATTTCTAAGCGTGTCGGAAATTTGTCCTTCAAGTAGTCCCTCGCCATTTAATCGTCCGACCGAATTGTAAGTTGCATAAAAGATTTTACCATCAGGCGTAACAACAAGGTCATAAATTTCAGTAAGCGAATTGATATTGGCTCTGTCTGAAAAAGTTGAATCGAGTGAGCCATCTTGATTTAGCCTGATTAAACCACGATTGCCCGAACCTTCGAGGGAAAATGCGCCACCAACGATAATTTTTCCATCCGCTTGTAAAGCCAAACTTCTAATAAATCCATCGCCAAAACTGTTCTTTCGCAATTCGACCGGATTGAAGGTTAAATCAATTGTTCCGTCCGCGTTTAAGCGTGCAATGAGATTTCTCCCATACTTTCTAACAACTCTAAAACTACCGCCGATGATAATTTTCCCATCCGGCTGGACAATGGTTTGCGAAGTCGCTCCTTGCGTCCAAAGAAATGCCGATGCAATAAAATTAGTATCAACTTCGCCTGCGGCGCGGACGTTGAGTGAAATCATCAAAACCGACAAAAAAAGCGGCAGAATTATCAGATATTTGCGAAAGTTTTTCATTCTCATTTTCATTTTTCCCTTTCTTAAAACTAAAAGATACGGAGAAATTGTTCTACACAATGTTCCTAAGTAACTTTATCCTATCTAATCTTTAATCCATAAGTCCTTAATTTAGCTAAAAAAATGTAAATTTTTCTAAAATTTAGCTGTGTTTGGAAAAAAAACTTTTTTTTTGAATCCGATTTGAAACTTATGTCGAAATCAAAATCAAAAGGCGAGGTTTGTCTTTAATATTTAACAAATAAATTGAGAGGAAATATAATAATGAAAAATTTAGTTATTGCGATTTTGATGGTTACAGGCGTTTTCGTTTTCGGGTTAAGCAGCGTTTCGGCGCAAACGATGAACAGCAGCAAAAAAACTGTTGTTGATATTGCCGTTGGTTCCGCTGATCACACAACTTTGGTTGCGGCAGTTAAAGCGGCAGGTTTGGTTGAAACTTTGTCAGGTAAAGGACCTTTCACAATTTTTGCACCGTCCAATGCGGCTTTCGACGCGCTTCCGGCAGGAACGGTGGCAACGCTTCTGAAACCTGAAAACAAAGGTTTATTAACGACGATTCTGACTTATCACGTTGTTGCCGGAAATTTTGATTCAAAGAAAGTTTTGAAAGCAATCAAAAAAGGAAAAGGAAAAGCCATGTTGAAAACCGTTCAAGGCGGAATGCTGACTGCGACATTGGAAGGTTCTTCAGTTATTTTGACTGACGAAAAAGGCGGCAAATCAAAAATTACGGCTGTTGATTTGAAAGGTTCTAACGGCGTGATTCACGTTATTGATACAGTTGTTATGCCCAAATAAAGAAATTCTCCTTTCTATATTTTGAGCTGAAAAAACGCGCTTATCTGAAAAGATGAGCGCGTTTTTTTAATTTATTGAATCCAAATCTTTTTTATCTGCGAAAAGTCCAATGATTTATTTAACTTTACAATATTTTTCGGAGATAAAAATGAAAAGAAACAACAACAAGATTTTGAAATATTTTTCGCTAACGGTTTTTGCTTTAGTTATTTTTTCGGCTTCGTCCGTGTTTGCCCAGCAAAAGGAAAAAACACTTTACGAACGGCTCGGGGGTTATGATGCGCTCGCCGCCGTAACGGATGATTTTGCGGCGCGGCTTGCAACCGATAAAAAATTAGGCAAATATTTTGTCGGTTTGAGCGATGATTCGATGAAAAAATTGCGTCAGCACGTTATTGATTTTCTCTGTCTTGCAACGGGCGGACCGTGCGCTTACACAGGGCGCGATATGAAACTCGTTCATACAGGACTCGAAATTACCAAAGAAGAATGGGACATCAGCGTCAAACATCTGATTGCCACGCTGGATAAATTCAAAGTTCCCGAAAAAGAGAAAAACGAAGTTCTTGCTGCCATCGGCGGTCTGGAAAAAGACATCGTTGAAAGTAAAAAGTAAAAAGTAAAAAGTAAAAAGCGTCTGATTTTGAATTTTGTTTTACGAACGACGCTTTTTACTTTTACAAAAACCTTCCTTGCGTCATTTTATAAACGCCCGTCAAAAACGGATTTGTGTGCCGTTCGTGTCCGATTGTCGTTTCGCGTCCGTGTCCCGAATAAACGGTAAAATCATCGCCGAGCGCAACGATTTTATTTTCTATCGAAGCCATCAATTGCTCGAAATTTCCGCCCGGCAAATCCGTCCGACCAATCGAACCTTCAAACAAACAATCGCCGACGAAAACTTTTTTATGCTTCTCTTCCGCCATCACGATATGTCCGCGTGTGTGTCCCGGGCAATGCAAAATCTTAAAACGCAAATTTCCGACTTTGTAAATCTCGCCATCCGTCCAACTTCTTGTTAATCGCGGCGGATTTTCGTATTCAAAACCGAGAATTTTCAGTTGATGCCGAGGAATTCCCATAAAAAGCGGTTGTTCGGGCAGGCTGTAATAAAGTTCTTCGTCGTCTTTGTGCAAAAAGATTTCCACTTGTGGAAAACTCTTGTGCAAAGCTGTCGTTCCGCCAACGTGGTCAAAATGTCCGTGCGTCAAAGTTATCGCTTGAAGCTCGTAATTATTGTCGTTCAGAAACGAAACAATCGCGTCCGATTGCTCGCCCGGATCAATGCAAATAGCCGTTTTCGTATCTTCGCAAACAACGACGCGCGTGTTTTGTTGAAAAGGTGTTAAAACAAAAGTTTCGATAATCATTCGTGTAATTTTTCTAAATATTTTTCCGCGTCGAAATCTGCGGTTTTTCTGTCTTTCAAAATAAATAAAATCGCTTGCCGATAAGTTTCCGCCGTCGGTTTGCCGGTAAAACACGGCGTTTCGATTTCGGAGAGCGAAAGATAGCTGATCAAAACACCGAGAAGCATCCAAAGCAGAGTTTCTTCCACCGTGCCAATCGGGTTGTGTTTGCAAATAATCTCGCGGTCGGAGCGGATTTTTTCGCAAATTTCGGCAAATTTTTCTTCGCTGATTTCGTTCACTTTTTCTATTTAACCACAAATCCCATTTTGATACATTGTGAATCAAAACAGGACATCAGCGCGAATAAAAATAACAATCTGTATGCAATAGATACATTTTGCGGATTGTTTGCTAATTTCCGTGTAACCTGTATATTTACAGGCTTTTTCTCTAAAACTCCATTTTTTATAGGTTTGGCACGGCGGTTGCCCTATTGAAAAGTGGTGAAAGGTTATCAAGGCGGGTTTCGGATTATTGGCAATCTGAAGGAACAAGGCGGGTTTTAACGAACAAAGGGCAGGTTTTGGTAAGCAGAAGTAATCAAGGACTTGTAAGTTTTTTTTTGCAAGTGGGCATTGAAAAGCAAAATTTTTCTTAACGATGCTATTTAATACGAGTGAACTTTTCATTACATCTTCTAATCTCATATCTCAATATCGTTTTACAGATTTTGCTTTTCAAAAAATCGCCGGAAACTTCGGTTTCCGGCTTTTTTTGTTTTAAATCATCTCTTCATACATCAAATAATGCGAACTTTCCATTCCGAGTTTTTCATAAACTTTCTGCGCGTTTGTGTTTTCTTTTTCAACATAAAGCCGAAAGCCGCAGACGTTTTTTGATTCATTCGCTTTTTCCTTAACATATTCATACAACAGACGATAGATGCTTCGTCCGCGATATTCGGGTAAGATATAAACGCTCTGAATCCACCAAAACCAAGCGTTTCGCCAATCGCTCCATTCAAACGTAATCATCAAACCGCCGATGATTTTTCCGCCCATTTCCGCCACGACATAAAAACCTTTCTTTTCATCTTCAAAAACCGCTTCAACGCCTTTTTGCAAAACGCCCGAATTCAATTTTTTGCCTTCGGTTTCGAGTGCCATTGCTTGATTAAATTCGACCAAAGCCGGCGCGTCCTGTTTTTCTGCAATCCGAATATTCATAATTTTCGCTTGACGAAACTGCGTCCGTTCTCTACTCTAAAATGTTTTGCGGCTAGAAGGTCACCACCGCTTCCCGTTCTGACTATTTTATGAAACTTCGCATACTTTATCACGGAAATTGTTTTGACGGCGTTTCGTCTGCCGCAATTTTTACCAAATTTTATCAATCGAAAATCAACTCTGACGCACAAGTTTTCTACACACCGACGATGCACCGCGCCGGAAACGCTTTTGACCGCGAACAATTTGACGGCGATGAGAACGCGATTGTTGATTTCAAATATTGTCCCGACGAACGCTTGAGTTGGTGGTTTGACCATCATCAATCGGCGTTTCTTTCCGAACCGGACGAACAACATTTTCTCGCTGACACGAGCGGCAAAAAATTTCTCGACACACAAAGCAAATCGTGCGCCGAATTTATCGCCCGAATTGCCAAAGAAAAGTTCGGATTTGAAGACGAATCTTTAGCCGAATTAATTCACTGGGCGCACATAATTGACGGCGCGTTATATGAATCCCCGGCGCAATGCGTCGAGCTTCGTTCATCTGCGCTGAAATTGATGCAGGTTATCGAAGGCGAAAAAGATGAGAAATTTGTCGAAAAAATTATCCGGTGGTTGACCGAAAAATCTTTGGATGAAATCGTCGAAAGCGAAGAAATTCAAGCGAAATTGAAACCGATTTTGGAACAACATTGGAACACGGTCGAATTGATAAAAGCAAACTCGAAATACGAACGCGGCGTAGTCAAATTCGATTTAACCGAACATCCAATTGAAGGTTACAACAAATTTATTCCATATTATTTTTACCCCGAAACAACTTATACTGTTTCGCTGACGCGCAGTTCGTTTCGCACAAAAATCTCGGTTGGTTCAAATCCTTGGTCGCCGCGCCCGCGCCTACACAACATTGCTGAAATTTGTGAAAAATACGGCGGCGGCGGACACGCCGTAGTCGGCGCGGTATCGCTCAAACCGGAAGATTTGGAATTGGGCAAAAAATATATGCACGAAATAATCGAACAACTCCAATTTGCCGACTAAAGCGAAAAAGTCTTGATAAAAAAGTTTTACGCTTTGTTCAGAGTTCGAACTTTAGTTTGAATTATTCTGCAAGATTCAAACTAAAGTTCGGACTCTGAACGATTCTTTAATTTTTGTCCAATTACTTACCTTTTACTTTTTACTTGCGTTTTTGACTGAAATAGAGTTACTATAAATTGCATTCCAAAAAAGTAGTTTTGAAAGTTTATAAGCATATTGTTTTTCGGCTTTCGATTTGCCGAAGCAATAGGCGAAACAGACGGAAGTTTTAATCTTTTAATAGAAAAAACGGAGGTGTTTTTTATGAAT
This sequence comes from uncultured Acidobacteriota bacterium, assembly GCA_937863115.1. Taxonomy (GTDB): domain Bacteria; phylum Acidobacteriota; class Blastocatellia; order Pyrinomonadales; family Pyrinomonadaceae; genus CALMEH01. Next base: position 30,206 of record CALMEH010000500.1, on the reverse strand, counting down.
TTGCTTTATGGGTTGGTAGCTTTAATTTCTTTTATCGCTGCCGGTTATTTAATTTTATCGGGCGGCGATGCCGCGGCTAAGAGTATGACTCCGCTGATTATCGGAGTAGTTCTGATTGTAATCGGAATTGTCTGCGGCGGACTCTTTTTGGCAGGTCGAGTTAATAAAACCGAAGACATACACATTACCGAATAATTTTGAAGCGGCAGATTGATCAAAGTTTTTTGATTAAGAGATTAGTTTCAATCTGCCGTTTTCGTAAATATTCTTCTTCTATTCCGGCAAAACTCAATCGCCTAAGCGGTTGGGTTGTGTCCGTTTTTTTCTTGCCTTTTTTTCCAAATAAATAATTTTCATAATATTTTTTACTTCCGAAGGTTGTTTAGAAATGCAAATGCAGGAAAGTTGCGCTATAATGTTGACTAAAATGTAAAGATTCATAAATCTTGCATTTTTGAAGTAAAAAAGCAATGCCAAAGATAGCAGATATACAAGAAACACCGAATCCGAACGCGGTGAAATTTATTTTGAAAGAGCCGATTTCGCACGGCACTTCGCATTCGTTTAAATCGGAAGCAGAAGCGGAAAAAGATAAAGTTGCGAAATCAATTTTCGATGTCGGTGATGTTTTGTCCGTTTTTTATATGGACAAAATGATTACGGTCGAAAAAACGGATGAAGCTGATTGGGACGAAATTTTGCCGCTTCTCGCCGTGCCGATTCGTGCGGTGGAGGCTGTTTCAAACGGTAACGGTAATGGCAAAAGCGCGGCAAAAGAAGTTGGCGGCGCAATCGCGGCGGCGGTAAGCGACAATCCGCAAATCGCGCAAATCGAAGAATTATTGGATGAAAGAATTCGCCCTTACTTAGCAAGCGACGGCGGTTGGTTGGAGATTTTGGATTTGGAAAATAATACGCTGAAAATCCGTTACCAAGGCGCGTGCGGAAGCTGTCCGTCAAGTTTGACGGGAACGCTAATGGCGATTGAGAATATGATACGCGAGGAAATTGACGAAAATATCGAAGTTATCGCGGTTTGATAGTTGTGAGTAGTTCGTTGTTAGTTGGTAAATCTTTCTTTGGCAACTAATAACGAACTACTTTAACAAAATTATTTCTTGACAGAAAAAGCTAAAACAGTTCATAATTCAAACAGCGGTATTTTCTACAAAATGCCCGCGCGTCCTTTTAATTCAAAATCTAACCTTTTAATACCAGCCGAATAATTTTCCCAAAGTGCTGTGTTTTCTGAAATAACGGAGAAGAAAAAAGATGAATAGTGAAGAACTCGAATTAAGTTTGCGAAACGAATTCGAGAGTTGTCTCAAAGATAAACTTGCCGAAATACGGCAGGAAATGGTTCAATTTCGAGAAAGAGTCGAAGCTGAATTTGAAAAACATAAAACTCAACTTGATGAGGTTTTTCAAGATTTTTCGGCTCGTGTCAGCGAAGATAAACCGCTCGAAGCCGGTTTCACCGAAACAGTCGTCGAACATTTGCGTTTGGCACGTGATGAAGGTTCAAGGGTTGCAGTAGCGGCGATGGAAAAAGCCGAAGCGATGCAAGAAGAAGCCGAACTTGTCGTGCCGAAAGCCGGAATTTCCGAACTAAGCGCGGCAATCAGCGACATCAGCAGTAAAACTACGCAGTCTTCGATTCTCAAAACCTTGGTTCACCACGCCGGACAATTTACACCACGAGGCGCGTTTTTCATTATCAAAAACGAACATCTTGTCGGTTGGCGCGTTTTCGGTAACGAAGGCAATGCGGATGAACAAACTGTGCGCGAAGTTTTCTTCCCCGTTGCGGCGGAAACCGTGTTGGGCGAATCGGTGCGGTCGTTGAGTTCGGTTGAGAGTTCTTACGGGTCTTATGTTGATGATTCCATTTATCTGAACAAACTCGATTTCGGACATCCGTCGCGGATGTTTGCCGTGCCGCTCGTTGTGCGCGGTCGAAGCGTCGCGGTTCTCTACGCCGATAACGGAAATGAAGGCGAAGAAATCAATAGCGAAGCCTTAAACACTTTGGCGCGTGTCGCAAGTTTGACGGTTGAAGTTTTAGCTTCGGCAAAAACCGTAAAAACTACGGATGAAGCTGTTGAAAGAACCGATGAACCGGAAGAAAGCGGTGCATTGGACAGCACATATATCGAACCGGCAAAAGTGGAAACGCCAGTCGAAAAACCCTCAACCGAAAGTGCGTTTGTGATGACCTCGCCTGTTGTCGAAGAAGAAGTTTCGTATCAACAAGAAACCGAATCTACCGTTGAGGAAGAACCGCAAGCCGAAAAAGCGGAAGAATTTTCCTATCAAACGGAAGAAACTTTCAGCGAATCGGAAAAAGCTTATACCTTCGAGCCGGCGGATATACCCGAAGAACCGCAAACCGAATTTTCATATCAAGTCGTTGAAGAAGAAGCGGCAGAAATTCCGAAACCTCAGATAGAATTTGAAGCGGCAGAAGAAAAAGTCGAAGAAGTTAAAGAAGAATTTAGCTATTACGATACCGAAACCAAAATTGAAACCGAAAATTATTCAACTCCGGCAGTCAGTCAATACGAAGCGGTTAATGAATATCAGTTTGAAACCAATTATCAAACTGAACCTGTCCAATCTTTTGAACCGGCGGAAGAAATCGAACAACCGCAGGTAGAAACAACCGGATTTGAATTTAACACACCGCAAACCGTTGAAGAACCTGCACCGGTGCAGAACAATTTCAACCAATATGAAGCTGAAGTTCCGCAAATGGAAACGCCGGTTGTCGAAACGGTCAGCGAACCGACTGTTGCCGCGACTACGCCGAGCAGAAGCCGTTTCAGCGACAGAAATGTAGATTTACCAATTGAAGTCGGCGAAGACGAACGTCGTCTGCATAACGACGCACGGCGTTTTGCGCGGCTTTTGGTTTCGGAAATTAAACTCTACAATGAACAAAAGGTTAAAGAAGGACGCGAATCAAACGATCTTTACGAACGTCTGCGCGAAGCGATTGACCGTTCGCGTGAGATGTATGACAAGCGCGTTCAACCGCCGGTTGCCGCCAGATTCGATTATTTTCATTACGAAGTAGTCAGCACACTTGCCGAAGGCGACGAACACAAACTCGGTGCCAGCTATCCGGGTGCGGTAGTCTGATCTGATAGAAAATAAACACTTTAACGGATAATCGAAAGTTTTGGTTATCCGTTTTTTTTTGTGCGCTGAAAGTGATTTAGTTGTTACAGAATCACATTCAGTGATAACTGAATGTGATTTAGCGATAACTGAACTGAGTTTAGTTTTCACCTTACGCGAATTTTGAAATTTTAGCTCGCGTAGCGGGTAACAGCGTGTAGCCTATAACGCGAGCTATGGAGTTTGTGGCAATTTTGTTCGTAAAGCCCGCGTCAGCCGGACGACAGCGAAAGAATCTGCCGCAATCTACGATGGCTTGAATCATTTTTTTTGCCAACTCACATAGCTCGCGCTATGGGCTACATGCTGTCGCCATCTCCGATGGCTGAAAATTACAATCGCGTAAGGTGAGTTTAGTTGTCAATAATTCTGTTTCATTGACCAATAAAAGTGACTTACTGAGCGCGGTTTGGAAAAAATCATTGAAATTAAGCAGCAATCGGAGTAAGATTTTAAAAATACTTTTGACAATCAATCACGGTTTGGCGTGACCAATCCGGCATTTTTACGCAAAGGAAATAACGGCTCTATGAAAAAAATAATTTTCGCACTAATATTTAGCTTCTTTTCGATACTTACAATTTCGGCACAAAATCCGACTCCGACTCCGCCCGATGATGAAGACGGCGTGGTTAAAATTTCGACCACGCTGATTCAAATTGATGTCGGTGTTACAGATAAAGACGGCAAACAAATTACGGATTTGAAAGCCGAAGATTTCGAGATTTTGGAAAACGGCGAAAAACAGGAAATTACTAATTTTTCATATATTGCCGTAACCCAAGATGCCAAAAATCAAGCACAGGAACAAGTAACAGTCAATTCCAAACAAGTGAAAATTCCGCCCGTTCCGACAAATTTACGCGCCGACCAAGTGCGTCGCACAATTGTTTTGGTTGTTGATGACATCGGAATGAGCATTGGAAGTATGGCAAACGTCCGCGAGGCTTTGAAAAAATTTGTCAACGAGCAAATGCAGGAAGGCGACCTCGTGGCAATCATTCGCACGAGTGCAGGTATCAGCGTTTTTCAGCAATTTACTTCCGACAAACGTATTCTTCGCGCCGCCATCGAAAAGGTTAAATGGAATGGTTTAACGGGAACAATGGGAATCTTTGAACCGCTCAGACCAACGACCAAAGATTTGCTCAACGGACAGGTCAACAGCAGCGGCGAATCGCGTCAAACGCAAGGTAACGAACAAGATAAGCAATTTGAAAAAGATGCTCAACAAATGCGTCAAGGAATGTTTGCCGCCGGAACGCTCGGCGCACTTCGCTATGTTGTTAAAGGAATGAGCGAAATGCCCGGACGCAAAGCGATTATGGTTTTTTCGGATGGATGGGATATGTTTGAAGGCACGATTAGAGAAAAAAATGCGAGCGCGGCGATGGTTCAACAAGCGATGGATAATTTGGTTGAATCGGCAAATCGCGCCGGAGTTATTATAAACACGATTGATGCGCGAGGGTTGGCAGTTCCGGGAATGTTCACTGCGGAAGACGATACGCTCGGACAAAGTTTGGAGCAACTTGAAGAAATTCAGAAAGGGCGTTTAGATGATTTTCGCAACAGCCAATCCGGTTTGGCGTATTTGGCAGACCGCACGGGCGGACGAGTTTTTCTCAACCAAAACAATCTTTCCCGTGGCGTTGAAAAAGCTCTTAACGATCAAAGCGGTTATTATTTGATTGCTTACCAACCCGATTCAGATTCGTTCGATGCAACCAAACGAAGATTTAATAAATTGACCGTGCGTGTCAAACGCGACGGCGCAAAGGTCCGATACCGAAGCGGATTTTTCGGCGTTACGGATGAAAAGTTAAATCCGAACAAACAAATAGCTCAAACACCGCAACAACGAATGAGCGACGCGCTATTTTCGCCATTTGGTGCAAGCGGGATTGCGATGCGAATGACTTCGATTTTTGCCAACGACATCAAAGAAGGAAATTTTGTTCGTGCATTTCTTCATCTAGACGGCAAAAGTCTGACGTTTGCCGAGGGCGAAAACGGTAACAAAAAATTGTCTTTCGAGGTTATCGGTTTTACGTTTGACGAAAATGGAAAAATTGCCGACAGCTTCGGTAAATTATATTCGATTGCCGTAAAAGCGGAAAATGTGCAGAAACTTGTCGAAAAAGGTTTAGTTTATTCTATGCTCGTGCCGATAAAAAAAGCTGGTGCGTATCAGCTTCGCGTGGCGATTCGAGACGTAACCAGCGATAAAATCGGCGCGGCAACGCAATTTATCGAAATTCCGAATCTCGACAAAAATCGTCTTTCGCTTTCGGGATTGGTTTTGCAAAATATGACGGCGGAACAATGGCAAGCACGAGTGAACGGACAAACCGTTTCCGATATGCAAGACGCGCCGACCGTTACTGCAACCAGAATTTTCCGGCGCGGCACGGTTTTGCTTTTCAATTACGTCATTTACAATGCCAAACCAGACGCAAACCGCAACGTCCAAATACAAACTCAAGCGCGACTTTACCGCGACGGAGAACTCGTTTTTGAAGGCAAAATCCAACCGCTGAATGCACAAGGACAAACCGATTTAAAACGCCTCGAAGGAAACGGTGCAGTAAGACTCGGCAAAAATCTTGTGCCGGGCGATTATGTTCTGCAAATTGTCGCGGTTGACGCGCAAGCAAAGGAAAAAAACCAAATTCAAGCGCAGTTTATTGATTTTGAACTTGTTGAATAAACAAATTTGCTTAAAAAAATGAATTAAATCAGCCGCAAATTAACGCGGATTTCGCAGATAAATCAACTAAAATCCGCGCAATCTGCGTTAATCTGCGGCTAAATTTTTATCTAAAAACTCATCGCAGATATTTATCAAACCATTCGAGATTTGATTGCATTGCGGCAACCTGCATTTTTGGTTCGTTCGGACCGTGCGGTTGGCGCGGCAGAACAATCATTCGCGTCGGCACGTTTTGGCGTTTGAGCGCGTTGTAAAACTCATAGCCTTGCGAAATCGGAACGCGAAAGTCGGCTTCGCCGTGTTGAATCAGTGTCGGAGTCGTAACGCCTTTGACGTTGAACATCGCCGAATGTTTTTTGTAAGTTTCGATGTCGTTCCAAAATTCGCCGCCGAAATAGTCGGGAATAAATGAAGGAATATCAGCCGTTCCCGTAAAACTCATCAAATTCGTAACTGGCGCACCGGCAGAAGCGGCTTTGAACCGCTTGGTTTTGGTAACGATTGTGCTGGTCATAGAACCGCCGTAACTCCAACCCATAACGCCGAGCCGATTTTCGTCCGCCACGCCCATTTTAACGACTGCATCAACGCCCGTCATCAAATCCTGATAATCCATTCCGCCCCAATCTTTGATATTTGCGCGGCGAAATTCCGTGCCGTAACCTGATGAACCGCGCGGATTCGGACGCAAAATCGCGAACCCTCCCGCCGCAAAACCGGCCAACGGAAAAACCCCGCCCCCCCCAATGAAAAATTGCTAAAAAACGCCCGCCGGACCGCCGTGAATATTCAAAAGCATTGGCACTTTTTGACCTGTTTGATAGCCAATAGGATAAGTCAAAAGTCCTTCGATCTCGCGTCCGTCCGAGCTTTTCCATTTGATAACCTCGGTTTTTGGCATCGTCATTTTCGCCAAATCGGCGTTGACGCGCGAAATCTGCACGGGCGCAAGTTTGTTGACGGCGGAAACATAAATTTCGGGCGGCGAAATCGAACTTTGCCAAGCAATGCCGAACATATTCCGCGCCGCATTCATCGTAACGCCGAAAACGCCGGTCGTTTCTGAAAATTCGGTGATTTTGTCCGTCGTAACATCAATCGCATAAAGTCCGGTTTTCGTTCCCTTAGCTTCGATGTAATAGATCATTTTGCCATCCGCCGACCAATCAACAATATTCGGCTGCCCGTCAAACGAAGTAGTCAAAGCCTTCGGAGTTCCGCCCGTCGCGGCGACGACATTTATCTTGTTATCCTGCGCCCAACGCGGCGGATTGTCGCTGACTAAAAGCGCAATCCATTTGCCATCGGGCGAATACTTCGGCGAATTTTCGGCGGCAGTCGTGTTTGCTAAAACGGTAATTTTGCCGCTTGCCACATCAATCAGCGAAACATCGGAAGTTGTCCAATCATTGGCAATCGAAGTTTTTGTATGATTAAAAACAATCGTTTTGCCATCGGGCGACCAATCAAAACCGCCAACGTTGTAATTTTCCGCCGTCAATTTTTTTGATTCCCGTTTGCCGTTGGCATCTTTCGCAACGGGCATCACATAAAGCCGCGCCATTTTCTGATTTTCGTCAACGTATCGAAAATCGTTGCGACCTTTGTCATTTTTTTCCTCATCGTCGGTTTTCGGGTCGGTCATTGTGTAAACAATCCAATTTCCGTCTGCTGACCATTCAAAATTTCCAACGCTTCCTTTCAAATCTGTCAACGCTTCGGCTTCACCGCCGCCAACGCGCAAAACATAAAGATTATTGCGGTTATTGTTTCGATTAGATGTAAAAGCAATCCAATTTCCATCGGGCGACCATTTCGGATTTGTCGAAGATTTATCGCCGAAAGTGATTTGAAACGCATTTGTGCCGTCCGTATTTGCCAACCAAATTTGGGTTATAAATTCGCTTTTGTCCGCGGTCATCATCGCATCATTGACCGTATAAATAATGCGTTTACCATCGGGCGAAACCATTGGCGAACCGACAGCTTTTGTTTTCACCTGCATTTCCGCCGTCCAATTTTGCGCGTCGGCAAAAATTGCCGCGCTCACAACAAATAAAAACAAAACAACTAACTTCCTCGTAAAAAACATCATTTTTCTCCTCCTAATAAAAAATATTTGTATAATTTCAGTAACTAAAGTATCGGAGTTAAAACCAGTTTGAAACTAAATTTCTTGAATCGCAAAGTTCACTATTGGGCATCAATTATTATCGCCATTCCGATTTTGATTGTTATCGTCAGCGGAATCTTATTGCAAACAAAAAAACAATTTGCGTGGATACAACCGCCGGAGTTACACGGTGCGGGAAAATCTCCATCAATTTCTTTGGCGCAGGTTTTGGAAATCTCGAAAACCGTTCCCGAAGCGCAAATAAAAACTTGGAACGACATTCACCGTCTCGACGTGCGCCCTTCACGCGGAATGCTCAAAGTTTGGTCAAAAACCAATTGGGAAATCCAAATTGACACCGAAACCGGCACGATTTTGCAAACTGCTTATCGTCGCTCCGACATTATCGAAGCAATTCACGACGGTTCGTTTTTTCACGAAAATATCAAACTTTTTATTTTCCTGCCTGCCGGAATCATTTTGCTGATTCTTTGGATTACCGGAATTTATTTATTCGTATTGCCGATTTGGGTAAAACGCCGCCACAAAAAATAATTTGATTTTTTTTATCCGCTAAACCGCTAAAAGGAATCTGAAATTTTCGCGTATTTCGCGTGTTTCGCGGATAAAATATTTTACTTATTTCTAATCGTAATCACCGGCAAATTTTTCTCGGCAAACATTTTATTAAACGCGGTAATGTCTTCCGATTTTATTCGTGCCAAAATCACAAGTTGTGCGTCAATTTTTCCGACTAAATCGTTGTAAACATCATAACTTTGATTGGTTGGCGCGTAATCTGCGCTGTCAACCGTCGAAGCCAAAGCCGCAAGTTTGTTGTTTAATTTTATCGGATAATTGAGCGCATCCTGTGACGATTTGATTTTCGTTTGCATCAATTCTTCTTCAACAGCCGTTAGCTTTTTGATGATGTCGGCGGCTTTATCTTTCAGTTCCTTTTGGTCGGGTTTTATTCGCGCCGACAAATCTTCAAATTGCTTGCGAAGATCGCGGATTTCCAAGATCGCTTCGTGCGTTTCGGTTAATTTTTGATTCGATTTCATCAGAAAATCGAATTGTTTTTGAAAATCTTCGGTTGTCGTCGCAAGACGCAAATCGGATTTAATGGCGAAATTTTCAGTCGAAACAGTTTTGCCGTCAACCGTCAGACGAATTTGGTAATTGCCCGGCACAACACGCGGTCCTGACAAACTTCCGCCCCACATAATCAAACCCGGCAAACCGATTGCATTCGGATAGCGGAAATTCCAGACGAAACGATTCAAACCTGCTTCCAAAGGGACAGGAATTTCGCCCGGCACAGGTGGCGCGATGGGTGCGCCTTCGCGTGAAACTCTGCCGCTGAATTTGCGGACAACTTTGCCGCTTGCATCCAAAAATTCCAAAACAATTTCTTGTTTCGGCTTGGATTTCAAATAATAATGAACGACTGCGCCGTTCGGCGGATTTGCTCCAATCGGTGCGCCCGAAGGAATTTGAAAACCGCCGAAACCGGGCGTTCGATATGCGTCTTCAGGTTTGAAAAGAAAGTTTTCTGCTTTGTTTGCATCTGCCATTTGATAAAGCAGAGGCAGATTGTCTAAAACATAAAACGAACGTCCTTGGGTAGCGACGACCAAATCTTTTTCGCGTTTGTGAATTGCCAAATCGGTAATCGGCACAACAGGTAAATTGAGCATCAAAGATTGCCAATTTTCGCCGTCATTGCTCGAAAAATACATTCCCGTTTCCGTTCCGGCGTAGAGAAATCCGCGCCGATTCGGGTCTTCGCGGACGACTCGTGTGAAAGCGTCATTCGCAATCCCACCGACAATTTTTTTCCACGTTTTGCCGTAATCGTTTGTTTTGTAAATGTAAGGTTTGAAATCATCCGATTTATAAGCGGTCGCGGCAATATAAGCCGTTCCCGCTTCAAACGGCGAAGCGTCAATCGCGTTAATTTGAATCCATTCCGGCATATCTTTGGGCGTTATATTTTCCCAATTTTTCCCGCCGTCGCGCGTAACGTGAACTAATCCGTCATCGCTTCCCGTCCAAATCACGCCTTGTTGAACAGTTGATTCTGCCATCGAAAAAATCGTGCAGTAATATTCAACGCTCGTGTTATCTTGTGTAATCGGTCCGCCTGATGAGCCTTGTTTCGATTTGTCGTTGCGAGTCAAATCGCCCGAAATCGCTTGCCACGATTGACCTTCGTCCATCGAGCGAAAGAGCATATTTCCGGCGGCGTAAAGCGGATATTTGCCGTCGGTTTTATGCGGCGAAAACACAATCGGAAAATTCCATTGAAAACGATATTTCATCGCTTCCGCTCCCGCGCCCATCGGATTGTCCGGATAAACATTAATATTACGTTGTTGTTTTGTTTTATGATCGTAGCGTGTCAAAAATCCGCCGTAACTTCCGGCAAAAATTATGTCAGAATTGTCGGGATGCGGTGCAATCCAGCCCGATTCGCCTCCGCCAACGTCATACCAATGCGTTTCGTTGATGCCGAAATCAGCCGTCCGACTCGGAATCCGAACGGTCGAATTATCTTGCTGTGCGCCGTAGATGTTATACGGAAAATCGTTGTCGAGGGCAACGCGGTAAAATTGTGCGGTGGCTTGGTCTTGCTCCGTCCAATTCGCGCCGCTGTCTGTCGAGACATTCGCGCCGCCGTCGTTGCTGTTTATCATTCGGCGATTGTCATTCGGCGCAATCCATAAATCGTGATTGTCCGAATGCGGCACGCCGATTGTCGAAAAAGTTCGTCCGCCGTCAATTGATTTATGAAAACCGACGTTCAAAACATAAACCGTATCAACACTTTGCGTGTCCGCATAAACGCGAAAATAATACCAAGGGCGTTGCGTGAGTTGCGGATTATTGCTCGTCATTTGCCAATTTTCGCCGCCGTCGTCCGAGCGATACAAACCGCCTTGTTTGGCTTCAACCATTGCCCACAAGCGATTCGGATTGACGGGCGAAACCGTAATGCCGATTTTTCCTAAAACTCCGGCGGGCAAGCCGCGGTTTTTGGAAATGTCTGTCCAAGTATCGCCGCCATCAGTTGATTTGTAAATCGCGCTTCCTTCGCCGCCGCTTTCGAGCGAATACGGCGTTCGTTTAATCTGCCACGTTGTCGCGTAAATTGTATTCGGATTCGACGGATCTAAAATCAAGTCAAACGCGCCTGCTTTGTCCGAACGAAATAGAACTTTTTCCCAAGTTTTGCCGCCGTCTTTCGTGCGAAAAACGCCGCGTTCCTGATTTGCGCCAAACAGATGTCCCATTGCCGCAACATAAACAACATCGGGATTTTTCGGATGAATCCGCACACGCCCGATTTGCCGCGAATCTGAAAGTCCGATGTGTTTCCAAGTTTTCCCTGCATCAACCGATTTATAAACGCCGTCGCCATGCGAAACATTTCCGCGCACCGGCGATTCGCCCATTCCGACGTAAATAATATTCGGATCGGAAAGCGAAACATCAATCGCGCCGACCGATCCGGTTTTGAAAAATCCGTCCGACACGGGAAACCAATTTACACCGCTGTCAATCGTTTTAAAAACTCCGCCGCCCGTTGCGCCAAAATAATAAACATTCGGTTGCGAAGGAACTCCGGCAACCGCCGTTACGCGCCCGCCACGAAACGGTCCAATTGAACGGTATTGAAAAAGTTTCCACGAATCATCTTTTTGCGCGACGGTTTGTGCTCGAAGCGAAGCAAAAGAAACAAAAAGCAAGAAGAAAGCCAAAAAAATTCCGACTTTCCGTTTGGAGAAAAAACGGAGATTGAACATATTGAACTATCCTTTTGATAAAAACTTAGGAACTGAATTTACGCAACAGTTTAACGGATAGTTTCAATGAGAACAAGGAGCAGTAGCGACTTGGCACGTTTGCCAAGTCGCTACTGCTCCTTGTTCTCATAAGCTAATAACGTGCCAAGTCGCTACCGCTCCTTGTTCTCATAAGCTAAAAATGTTTGTTCGATTGTAACATTCGGTGTTAATTCCGCTTTGTGCGGAACTTTGTTGACCGCAATATGCGGAGCAATGATCAAGGCAACGATGCTCATCAATTTAATCAAAATATTCATCGAAGGTCCTGAAGTATCTTTGAACGGATCGCCGACGGTGTCGCCGGTAACGCTCGCTTTGTGCGCTTCAGAGCCTTTGTATTCCATTTTGCCGTTGATTTCGACACCTGCTTCAAACGATTTTTTGGCGTTGTCCCACGCGCCGCCCGCGTTGTTTTGGAACATTCCCATCAAAACGCCGGAAACGGTTACGCCGGCGAGCAATCCACCGAGAACTTCGGGTCCGAAGGCGAATCCGACAATAATCGGCGTAATCAAAGCAATCGCGCCCGGAAGCATCATTTCTCTTAAGCTGGCTTGTGTCGAAATAGCAACGCATTTATCGTATTCCGGTTTCGCTGTGCGTTCCATAATGCCCGGAATTTCTCTAAATTGCCGCCGAACTTCCTGCACCATTGCCATTGCCGCTCTGCCAACGGCGGCAATCGCCAACGAAGAAAAAATAAACGGAATCATTCCGCCGACAAACAATCCGGCAAGCACGTTTGCTTTGTAAATATCAATGGATTTAATTCCCGCCAGACCAACGAAAGCCGCAAATAACGCAAGAGCCGTGAGCGCGGCGGAAGCAATTGCAAAACCTTTGCCGGTCGCGGCTGTCGTGTTGCCGACGGCATCCAAAATGTCGGTTCTTTGACGAACTTCTTTCGGCAATTCGCTCATTTCGGCAATACCGCCCGCGTTGTCGGCAATCGGTCCGAAAGCGTCAATCGCTAATTGCATCGCGGTTGTCGCCATCATTCCGGCGGCGGCGATTGCTACGCCGTAAAGTCCGGCGAAATGGAAAGAAAAATAAATTCCCGATGCCAGAATAAGTGTCGGCACAAGCGTTGATTCCATTCCGACGCTCAAGCCGCCGATGATGTTTGTCGCCGCGCCCGTGTCGGATTGCCGCACGATTGACATCACGGGGCGTTTGCCCATCGAAGTATAATATTCGGTAACGATGCTCATCAATGCGCCGACAATCGAGCCGACCAAAATTGCCAAGAAAACGCCCGTGTTCGTAATAATCGGTTTATTTCCCAAAACATCTACTCTCAAAAACTCCATTTTCTCCGGCATCATCCACATCACGATAAAATAAGAAGCAATCGTTGTAATAATAATCGAAGCCCAGTTGCCGAGATTTAGAGCTTTTTGGACATTGCCTTTATCGTCGGAAATTCTGACCAGAGCGAAACCGATAATTGAGAAAATAATTCCGAGTCCGGCAATAAGCATCGGCAATAAAATAGGCGAAAGTCCGCCGAAATTGTCTTTTGCGACAAGTTCGCGCCCCAAAACCATTGTTGCCAAAATCGTTGCAACGTAAGAGCCGAAAAGGTCTGCGCCCATTCCCGCAACGTCGCCGACGTTATCGCCGACGTTATCGGCAATCGTCGCCGGATTTCGTGCATCGTCTTCGGGAATTCCCGCTTCGACTTTGCCAACCAAATCCGCGCCAACGTCCGCCGCTTTCGTATAAATTCCGCCGCCGACACGCGCAAACAGCGCGATTGATTCCGCACCGAGCGAAAAACCTGCCAAAACTTCAATCGCCTTTTCCATCTGAACGCCGTTAACCGAAGCTCCGACGACGCTCTCGACATAGATTTTATAGAAAATTAAAAAAAGCGAACCCAAGCCCAAAACCGCAAGTCCGGCAACGCCGAGTCCCATCACCGTTCCGCCCGTAAAAGCAACTTTCAGCGCGTCTTTCAAACTCGTTCTCGCGGCTTGCGTCGTTCTGACATTGGCTTTCGTGGCAATGTTCATCCCGAAATATCCAGCTGTTGCGCTGAAAACCGCGCCGATCAGAAATGAAACGGCAATCACTGGCGAAGATGTTTCAACCAAAGTTCCAGACCAAGCTAAAAGAGCCGCCGCGACAACCGCAAAAATTCCTAAAATTTTCCACTCGGCTTTTAAAAACGCCATCGCGCCTTCGGCAATATACGATGCAAGTTCAACCATATTGGCATCGCCGGCAGGCTGTTTGCTGACCCACGCCGACTTAAACGCCATTACGACCAACCCGAAAATCCCTAATGCGGGAATTAGATAAAGAATTGTAGATTCCATTTTGTTAAATTTTTAATTGTTAAAATTATGAAGCTCTGTTTCGGCTAATGAAAATAAGCACGACTTAAGCAAAAGGGTAATTATTGCCGATTTAGTGGCAAACTTTCAAATCAACAATGCAAATCAGTCATAAAAACACAGATTTTTTGTGTTTTATAGAATTTTTTTAGTTTTTGTTCTCCATCAATTCAATAAACCGCTCGAAAAGATATTCGGAATCGTGCGGACCGGGCGCGGATTCGGGGTGATATTGGACGCTGAAAATCGGTAAAGTTTTGTGGCGCAAACCTGCAACTGTTTGATCATTGAGATTGACGTGCGTAATTTCAACCGTTTCGGGCAAACTTTCCGCATCAACAGCAAAACCGTGATTGTGCGCGGTGATTTCTACTTTGCGCGTTGTCAAATCCATAATCGGCTGATTGCCGCCGCGATGTCCGAATTTTAATTTGTAAGTTTCGCCGCCGAAAACTTGTCCTAAAATTTGGTGTCCGAGACAAATTCCGAACATCGGCACGTTTGATTCCGTAAGTTTTTGAATTTCGGCGACAACTGATTTCATCGAAGACGGATCGCCGGGACCGTTTGAGAGAAAAATGCCGTCGGGCTTTATTTTCAAAACATCTTCAGCGGAAGTTTCTGCCGGAACAACCGTAATTCTACAGCCGAATTTTGCAAATTCGCGCAGGGAATTGGTTTTCACGCCGAAATCATAGGCAACGACGTGAAATTTTTGTTCATTTACCGCCGGATAATCGAAACCTTTATCGATCGTAACCGCGCTGGCAAGTTCGCGGTTTTGCATTTCGGGTGAATTGAGAACTTTTTCCAGAAGGCTTTTTTCGTCTAAATCTACGCTTGAAATTGCCGCTCGCATCGCGCCTTTGCTCCGAATGTGGCGCACGAGTGCGCGAGTGTCAATACGCTCAATACCGACGATTTTATGGCGTTTCAGATAAGAATCGAGCGTTTCTGTCGAACGCCAATTTGAAGCAATTCGGCTTGCTTCGCGGACAACAAAACCTTCAACCCACGGACGGCGAGATTCAACATCTTCTTCATTCACACCGTAATTCCCGATTAAAGGATACGTCATACAAACAATCTGTCCGGCGTAACTCGGATCGGTCAAAATCTCTTGATAACCCGACATCGAAGTATTAAAAACCATTTCGCCGAAACATTCGCCTTCCGCGCCGAACGATTCGCCGCGAAACGTGCGTCCGTCTTCGAGAACAAGAATTGCCTTCTTTGAAAGATTCATAATGTTTTTAGAAGAAGAGAAGAAGAGGAGATTTTTAGCCTTTTCTCCTCTTCTCTTTATCTTTCTTTCTCCTCTTCTGCAATATCCTTCGGTGGTTCGATATTGTAATCGCCGTGGTCGAGAAAACCGGCATCTTGCGGTTTCCAATAGCGGAAAAACGCTTTGCCATAAACATATTTTTCCGGCACCAAGCCCCAATAGCGCGAATCCGACGAATTATCGCGGTTGTCGCCCATTACGAAAAAATAATGTTCATCAACCTTGCGCGGCGGAAAACTCGGCAGATTTTGATTATGTTCCTTGTCTAAATAAGGCTCGTTTAATTCCGTGCCATTGATTAAAATCTTACCGTTGCGAACTTCGACGGTTTCGCCCGGCATTCCGATAACGCGCTTGACATAAGATTTATCCGGCTCTTTCGGATACCAAAAAACGATAATATCGCCGCGCTCGATGTGTCCCCATTTTACGCCTTTGAATTTGTAATAAACCAATTTATTAACCAAAAGACGTTCGCCGTCGTGCAAAACCGGAAGCATCGAAGTTCCTTCGACAACCACAGGTTGCGCGACAAAAACGCCCAAAAGAACAAAGACCGCAATAATTAAAATAATATCGCGCACGAGCTTTAAACTTTCCGCCCAAATTCCCTGCCGCGATTCTTTTTTGAGGCGCACGACTTCAATATCGCGGTCATCATCCGCCGCGATAAAGCCGAAATCGTATTGCTTTTTTTTCTGAAAATCGAACATAATCAAACTACTTGCCGAATTTAATACTAGAACAGTCTGTTCAAGTTTCAAAGCGGATTAGATTGTTTCTTAGCGACACATATCAATAAATTCAAATATTTCTTCCGTCTTTAACTTCCTTCCTTTTTCCATAGCAATTTTGAGTTCTTTTTCACTTATCGCGTTGTTCAACTCCGAAATATAATCATTACGAAACTGCCGTTCAGCCGGTTCTCTTTCAAAACCGATTGTTTCGCGCAAATTTTCCGCCGCGCCTGCCAGACAAGCCGCATGAAACCAATCGCCGCGTTTTCCTGCGAGCGCGGCAAAGCCGTCTAAAGAGTATGAAAGATGAATTCCGTGTCTTAATTCCTGAGACACTTTTAAGGCTTCGGAAAAATATGAATGCGCCGTTTCATAATCATTTTCTCGATATGCGATTGCGCCGAGATTAATATAACTGCCGTTAACGGCTTGCTGATTGCCGAGTTCGACATAAATCGCCAAAGATTCTTCGTAAAGCACCCGCGCCTCGGCAATTTTGCTTTCCGTCCGCGCCAAATCTCCGAGTGAATTAAGCAAACCGGAAATTGTTGTTTTGTCATTTATTTCACGGCTGATTGCTAAACCATCTTCAAAAAATTTTCGCGCCAAAACGAAATCGTTTTGTTCAAAAGCGACAACGCCCAAACCTCTGTTAAAAAGTGCGATTTGCGGTTTATCGCCGTCTTTTTCGCTCTCGGTTAAACCTACGAGATAGGCTTTTCGCGCCGTTTCATAATCGCCTTGTGAACGCGCCAACCACGCCAAAGCAACAATCAGTTTAAAACGAATTGCCGGAGAAATTTCGTTGCTGACTTTTGCCTGCACGGTTTCGAGCCATCTGCGTCCTTCGGTCAGATGCCCGCGCACAACCCAAAAACTTCGGATCGCCGCCGCCAAATTTGCCGCTTTTTCATAATCATTTTCTAAGAACCATTCAAGCGAAGTCCGCACATTATCAAGTTCTTCTTCCAGACGATCAAGCCAAACCGCTGTTTGCGTGGCTTGCAGAAAAGGTTCGGCTTCTTGCGCCAACATTAAAAAATATTCGGCGTGATTTTGCCTCTGCATTTGCACTTCGCCACTTTCGATTAAAATTTCGTTGGCGTATTCGCGCACGACTTCGAGCATTCGAAAGCGAATCGTGCCGTTTTCTTCTTTTGATGAAAGCAAACTTTGTTCAATCAAAGAAGTAAGGCAATCGAGAACATCTATTGTTTGCGCCGTTTCGCCGTTGACGACAAATTCTACGGCTTCAAACGTAAATCCGCCAGCAAAAATTGCCAAACGACGAAAAAGACATTTTTCATTTTCATCGAGCAGTTTGTAACTCCATTCGATCGTGCCGCGCATTGTCTGCTGATGCGCGGGCAAGTCACGCGCTCCGCCGGTCAGAAGTTTCAAACGGTTTTCTAATTTGGCAAGAATGGCGGACGGCGACAGAATTTTTATTCGTGCCGCCGCAAGCTCGATCGCCAACGGCAAACCATCGAGCCGCAAGCAAATTTCCGCCACGGAAGACGAAGTTTCCTTAGTTAAAGCAAAATTCGGTGTTGCCTGTTTCGCCCGCTCGACAAACAATTTTACCGCTTCATATTCGAGTAAATTTTCCGGCGCAATTTCCGAGAAATTTCTCGGCACGATCAGCGGCGGAACGATGAATTCACGCTCAAAACTAAGATGCAAAAGAACACGACTGGTGATAATAATTTTTAATTTTTTGCTAGTGGAAATGATTTCGGCGATTGTTGGCGCGGCTTGGGTTATTTGCTCGAAATTGTCTATGACTAATAAAATTTGCCGTTCGCATAAGAAATCTTTCAAAATCTCGAAAATCGGTTTGCCGCCCGCTTCGCTCAGACCGAGTGTTTGGGCAATGGTCGAAGCAACTAATTCGGGATTGGTAACAGCGGCAAATTTGATAAAAAAAACGCCATCTTTAAAATCTGCCAACATTTTCGCGGCGATTGATTTAGCAAGCGTAGTTTTGCCCGTTCCGCCGATGCCCGTCAACGTCAGAAGCCGCACATTTGCGAGGCGCAAAATTTCTTGAATTTCGGCAATTTCCTTTTCGCGTCCGATGATCGAAGAAAAATTTTCGGTGAGATTATTTAACGGAACAGACAAAATTTCCGTAGTCGGATTTAGCTCAAAAGCCACGGTTTCGGCAAGCGGTTTATTCGGCGCAGAACTGCGTTCGAGTTCGATTTCAAATTCGAGACGCTTTTTGAAGGTTTGCAAATCTGCCAGCAAATTATTCATTTTTTGATAACGCTCGTCTTTATTTTTTTGCAAAGTTTTGGTAATTATTTTTTGCAGTTCGACGGGAATTTCCGAGGCGAGAGGTTCAGGTTCGAGATGCAGAAGTTTTGTCCACGTTTCCGAAACCGTTTCACATCCGAAAGGTGTTTTTCCCGAAAGCATTTCATAAATTAATATGCCGAAACTAAAAATATCGGTGCGTTCGTCAATCTTTTCGCTTTTTGCCTGTTCGGGCGACATATAGTTCACTGTTCCTAAAATAATTCCTTTTGCGGTTTGGTTTTTGGCGGAAATTTCGTCTGCCGAATCGCTGAAGGAGTTTTCTTGTTTAATGAGTTTTGCCAAACCGAAATCGAGAATTTTCACAAAACCGTCGGGTCTGACCATAATATTTTCGGGTTTGATGTCGCGGTGAACGATATTTGCTGAATGTGCGGCGGTTAGAGCGTTGGCAATTTGCATCGAAATAGTTAAAATCTCACTCAAACTTAACGATGAATCAGCAAAAACTTCGCGCAGAGTTTTGCCTTCGATGTATTCACTGACAATAAAAAGCGTTTCATCCGTTTCACCGATTTCGTGAATAACCATAATATTCGGATGATTTAGCGCGGACACGGCTTTTGCTTCTTGAATGAAGCGGCGGCGGTTTATTTCGTGTTCGTCAAATTTCTGATTGAGAATTTTAAGCGCGACGGGACGGTCGAGTTTTCTATCTTGTGCCAAATACACTTCGCCCATTCCGCCCACGCCGATTTGTTTGATGATTTCATAATGTCCGAAATTTCTGTCTGATTTATTTTCGATAATTGCGTCCGCAACTTCGGCAATCGCCGCATTTTGCATAAAATTTCCGGCATTGTCGTAAGATGACAAAAGTGATTCGATTTCTGCCCGCAAAGTTTCATCGCCGCCGCAATTTTCATTGAGAAAAGCCGACCGCTCATCACGCTCTTTCTGCAAAGCGACATCGAAAATATCTTTTAATTTTTGTCTTTCCGTGTTCGGCATTTTATCTTGTCAGTTCGCGGTGAAGCCACGCTCGCGCCATTGCCCATTCGCGGGCGGCGGTTGAGCGCGAAATGTGCAACGCTTCGGCAGTTTCTTCCAAACTCAAACCGCTAAAATAACGCAGTTCGACAACCTTTGCTTGTTGTTCATCAATTTCTTCGAGTTTTGTCAGGACTTCGTCGAGTGCAATCAAATCAACGGTTTTTTCATCAGCCGCGACGGTCAAAGATTCGTCCAACTGAAGTTTTTCCAGTTCGCCGCCGCGTTTTTGACTATATTTTTTACGGGCATAATCAACCAAAATCTGCCGCATTGCATTTGCGGCAAGCGCAAAAAAATGCGTCCGGCTTTCCCACGCGATTTCTTTTTGGTCAATCAATTTCAGATACGCTTCGTTGATTAAAGCCGTCGTTTGCAATGTATGATTAGCGCGTTCGCGTCGCAGATAACGCGCCGCTTGCCGATGCAATTCGTCATAAACGAGCGGCATCAGTTTATCGAAGGCTTCACGTTTTCCTTCGCTCCATTCGTGCAAAATCTGCGTAATCTCGCGTGTTTTCGGTTCTGTTCCGCTCATTTTTACAAATCATTATAACTTAAAAATTGAAGCGGCGAAAAAAAATTACATTTTTTTTGAGACGGTTTTTATTCAAATTGCGCTCTAGTTTAGCAAGAGTATTTGAAAACTCTGAATTTGGAAGCAAAGGAGATAAAAAAATTATGGGTTACAAAGATGAAGCGGTAGATTGGCAAGCGTGCGGTGTTGCCCAAGTCGGTTTTGTCGCGGGTGTCGGAGCAGGTTTGTATTGCTTTGAATTTCGTAGCAAATCGGCAAATACGCGGGCAATTTTTACTTTTCTTTCTGTCGGTTTCGGCATAGGCGGAAGTTTAGGCGGCGGAACTGCGCCGAGTCCGACGGATGTCGCAAAAAATCGTCTGCCGGAAATCTGGAGCGATATAAAATGCTCGCGTCCGTTTTCGTTGGAAGATTTGAATCATTCCTACGGTGTTCTTGAAACTATCGGCGCGGCGGGCGCAATCGGCTATTACGCGACGCGAATTTCTTCGGGTTGGGCAACGAAACTTTTTAACCAGCAAGTAACCAGCGGTTGGGGAACAGGTGTCGGCGCAATGGGTGCGCTTTTGTCGGGCGTTTGGACAAGTTGGCAAGTCAATAATTATTACTAAACAAAAAGGAGAGATATGAAAGCAGACATACTTGTAAAAGACGTAAATGAAAGTTCGTGCATTATTACGATCTATTATTCGAGAACGTATTTCGATGCGTGGTTCAGCGGTTCAAAACCATTCGGACCCAGCACTTCGGGCGATTGTTCGGCATTTGGGGTAACTGCGGCTCATCTGAAGGACGGAATAAATATTCTGAACCTAGATTTCGGACCGCTGTTTGTTCCCGGGCTTATGATCGAAGCCGGCAAATCAGGTAAAGGTTGGGTGCATAGTAACGGTTTCTTAAAGACCGGCGATATTACATGGCAAATTTGGAACACGTGCCGGACGGGAGATTGGGGCGACGATTGGATGAAAGAAAAATCAATAAATTAGGAAAACTCTAAGGAGAAAAGAAATGAATAGAGAAAAAATGTTTAATTTGGTAGCGGTATTTCTGATTTTAATATTTGGATTTATAACGGCGAATGCTCAAAAATCGCCAAGTATAAATTTCAAAACGTGGCGCATAACTTCTCTGGAATTTGTTTATGCCAAAGATGCGCCGAACGGCAACAGTTTTCGGCTCGATAGTTCAGGAAAACTTGAAAAACGTCAAAAAGACTATAAAATCACCGAAAACGTCGAAAAAACGAATTTACGAGAAATCGGCAAATTGATTCGGCAGCTGAATCTGCCCGAAACGAAAACCGCAATGGTTAAAGGCAAAGGAATTTACGGCGAAACTTATTCGCATTTTACGATTGAACTCGACGAAGTAGGTTATTTTGTCGAAGGTGTGTCTTTCTACGACACTGAATATCCGGTATTTTCCGCCGAACAGCAGAAAATAGTGGAACAACTGAAAGCCGAATTAAAAAAAGTCGGAGCGGTGCGTATGCAAAAAAAAGCCGATGCCACTTCGGTAAATCCTTTGAATTTGCCAATAGGTTACAGTCTCCCGCTCATACCGGCGGAGCAGAAAATGCTTTTTCGTTTTGAATATTGGAAACGCGGCGACGGTTTTCAACACAAAGGCTGGTATATGGACGAATCTGGCAAAGTTTATAAATACAGCTATGATTTGACTAAAACTCCGCAAAATCCTACTTCGTATGACCTTAAATTCAAAATGCTTCCGACATTTTTCGCGCAGGCAAAACCGGAAGAATTGACGAAATTGCGTGAACTTTTAACAAAGGTCGAGCGTGGCAAATATACCGAAAAAGAAGTTGCAAAGGATAAAGGAACCGCCGAAATTAATGCTTTTTTGCCCGATTCCGAAACCGGTAAATACCGCGAAATAAGACTGGCATCAATCGGTGATGTTGAAGGAATCAATGACGCGCCGGAAACAGAAGAGTTGATCGTGTTTCTGAAAAGCATCGTTCCCGCTGAAAAATAAATGAAATAGACTTTCTTACAAATGTTTTTTCATTATAATAAAACTTGTTTCATTTAGTTTTTTTTTCTGAAATCGAACATAACCAATTTTCTTTATGAACGAAAACATTCGCAAATTATTTCCGGCGGCGCAAAGATATACTTATTTGAACAGTGCGGCAGTTTCGCCGATGCCGTCTGTTTCTGCGGGAGCGGTTTATTCGCAACTGAAAGACGTTTCGGAAAACGGCACACTTAATTATATGAATTGGGTTGCGACAAAAGAACGCGCCCGAAAATTAGTCGCCGAAATGCTCAATGTCCGCGAAGAACAAATTGCGTTTATGCGAAATACTTCCGACGGTTTCGCGTCTGTCGCCAACGGTTTGAGTTGGCAAAAAGGCGACAATATCGTAACTTTCGAGCGCGAATTTCCCGCAAATTTTTACGCTTGGCGCAGAATCCGCGATAAATTCGGCGTTGAATTGCGGCTTGCTTCCGAGAAAAACGGACGCATTGATTTGGAAGAATTTATCTCGTTGATTGATGCGAACACGAAAATAGTTTCGATCAGCGCGGTGCAATTTTCATCGGGTTTTCGGGCAGACTTGGAAAGAATCGGCGAAGCGGCGCGAAAGCACGGCGCACTTTTTGCGGTTGATATTATTCAAGCCTTCGGCGCGTTGCCGCTCGATTTATCGTTGGTTGATATTGCTTGCGGCGCGAGTCATAAATGGCTTTGTTCGCCTGAAGGTTGCGGGATTTTGTATCTTTCGGACAAAGCGCGAGAAATAATCGAACCGACTTTAGTTGGTTGGATCAGCGTCGAAACGCCCTGGGATTTTGATGATTACGAACAGGATTTTAAGCCGAATGCGTTGGCGTGGGAATCGGGAACGGGAAGCATTTCGCTATTTTACGGTTTGGAGCAGAGTTTAAAGATTTTGCACGAAACGGGCAGTGAGAATATCGAAAAATATTTAGAAGAATTAACCGATTTTCTGTGCGAATCGCTGGCGGGAAAAGATTACGAAATTATCAGTTCGCGTGAAAAAGGCGAAAAATCGCAAATCGTCTGCGTCAAACATCGCGGCGGCTTGAGTTCAAACCAAATGGCGAAACATCTCGAAGCTGAAAACATTATCGCCGCACCACGCGGCAACCGCCTGCGAATTGCACCCCATTTCTTTAATAATCAAGATGATATTGAAAGATTACTTGAGGTTTTACCTTTAGTTTAAAAGTTTATCGGATGAATCATCTGAAGTTAAACCATCCAAATTAAGTCGAGTCATTCCGCCTGCGTCGGTGTAAATTTGTGTTTGATTGCGTTTTTGTTCGCGGATGTAGTAGAAAGCAATACCGAAAACTATGCCCGCCAAAACTGCCGAGCCGAAACCGCCGACAATCATTAAAACCGTCGTAAAAATTAATTCTCCGGTGGCAAGCAAATAATTTCTTTCGGCGCGTTGTTGGGCGTAAGGGTCTTTGCCGAGCCATTGCACCATTTTTTCGTATTTTATTTGATCAAGCAGAGCATTTGCCACCGTTTCGTTATTTCCGTCAAAAATAAAAGCGTTGTAATTTCCGATGCGGCGATAGAAAATCGGCGGATTATTTGTGTTTTCGATTAGACTTTGTTTGATTTTCGTATCGGTTTCGATTGAAGTTTCGGGCGAATTGTATTCGATGATTAAAAGTTTTCCGGCATCGTATTGTGCTGTTACAGCTTCTGCGCCACCCGTAAAATCTATCAAATCAAAAATTGGGCGCGTCCCCAAAGATTTACGCAAATCATCGCCGTTTAAGATATAAGTTGCACGATTTCGTGTATTTTCCCAATCAGGCAGATGTTTTATCAAAACCGGAATTCCGTCTGATTCGTCAATTTCCTGACTTTCGATCTTCGGCTGATTCGTATTTTGCGCCGAAATTACAGCCGCAAACGCGCATATTAAAACCAAAATTTTTACAAACCAAGCCATTTTCATATAAAAAACTGCTCCGACACGGGAATATTTTTCGAAGATTTTTAGATTTATGATTTTAACATTATTTGAAAATCTTCGGCAATTTGACTTAAAACAATACACTTACAAGCTATGTAGCTATTGCGTAAATCGTTACACGCTTTGGTGTCGAATCCGAACTTGGATGTCTGTCGAATACAAAAGTATGTCTAAAAAAGTGCAACAAAATGGCTTAGACGGCGTGGAATGGTTAATGAAAACGGCACTTGAAGAGTTTGGCACGGTATTTGATAGACTAAACAACGGGGGAATAAAAAAAAATGACAACAACGACAGAAACATTAAATTTTCCGATTTGGCAAGATACAGAAGAATCGAAAACCGAGCAAAAGGGATTTTTCGATGCGGAAGAAATTACGAATATCAGCACGGCAAAAGACTTTGCATTAACGCAAGCCGCCGCAAAAGGCAATATGGCGGCATTTGAAGAAGTTTATAATCGTCATCATCGCCGCGTTTATTCGATTTGTTTGAGAATGCTCCAGAACGCGACTGAAGCCGAAGATTTAACGCAAGACGTTTTTATTCAGCTTTATCGCAAAATCGGCAGTTTTCGAGGCGATTCGGCTTTTACAACGTGGCTTCATCGTTTGACGGTTAATCAAGTTTTGATGCACTTCCGCAAACGCAATGTGAAGTTTGAAAAAACGACGGAAGAAGGCGAAACGCCGGTGCAAATTGTTCCGGGAACGGAGAAAGCGAACAAGATGCCGATTGTTGATAAAATCGCGCTCGAACACGCAATTGATCAACTTCCGAACGGTTACAAAAACGTCTTTGTTCTACACGATGTCGAAGGTTACGAACACGAAGAAGTCGCCCGAATCTTGGGTTGTTCGGTCGGAACTTCAAAATCGCAACTGCACAAAGCGCGTCTGAAACTACGGAAATTAATTAAAAAACAAGCTCCGCCGCGCCTTTTTGGGTTATAAGCAATTTTTCATACAACCTACTCAAACCAATTCAGGCTTCTCAGAATTTCGAGAAGCCTTTTTTTATTTCACTTTTTCAAGTTTCATCTCGAAAAACTTCATCCAAGTTTTCCCGTCTTTTGAAAATTCGCCGGTTTCAAACCAAACATCATTTGCAATTTTGATTGTATAGCGAATCGTTCCCGCCGGAGTTTGAAAGCCCCATTCGTAGCTGTCCGCCATTAATTTCAACTCGTATTGACCGCTTCGCCCGCTTGCTAAATATGTGTTAAAAGGATATTTAGAGTTTTTTGTGTCATAAGAAAGAACCGCTAAAGTTTCGTGAATTATTTTGCCTTCGGGGTTTGTAAATTTGCCTTCAATAAGCAATGCAAGCCCGTCAATTTTTCGCTGAACGGTTTCCGTTCCCGTAAAAGTTTCCCGCGTTGCGCCTTGCTGAATCCAACCCGGACCTTTCCATTGCCCGACCATATTTTCGACTTTTTTCATCTCCGCTTGTTGCAAAGCGACCGAGTTGTCCTGTGCCGAAATGACCATAAAACCTGCGAATAAAACGATTGTTGTTAATAAAAATTTTCTAATCATATAAACAATTATGATAGAAATTTTGCCTCGCGTCTTGTAAATTTGCGACATCTGCGAAAATTATTTGATTAAATTTCCGTGTTCGATTTCTTTGACTTTTTCGGCGAAGGAATTTGGCGAGCGTTTCGTAACGGAAACAAATTCGTGTGTCAGATGCGCTTGGTCTGCAAAACCCATTTCAGCGGCGCGGTTTGCCCAATTTATCTTTTTGTTTTCAACCAAATCAATCGCCGCTGCACGAATTCGGCGTGTTCGTGCGAATTGTTTTGGCGGCAAACCTGAACTTTTTTTGAAACGTCTTTCGAGTTGGCGTGTGCTGAGATTTAATTGTTCGGCAAGCTCCGAGATTTTTATCTCGCCGCTCGTTTCTTCAATTATTTCAATGGCTTGCGCGACTTTTTCATCGTAATAATTACTGTCAAAACCCAATTCTTTCAAACGATTTTCATAAATCGAAATGGCTTCATTAAAGTTTATGCAAGCGTTCAATTTTTCCAAAAGCCCTTTGGTTAAATGCGAAAATCTTTCGGCTTCAATCATTCTTATTGATTTAAAGTTTGCGGGATTTTCGCGCAAAATATTTGCACAAGCAGCAGGCGAAATTCGCATTCCCCAAAAAATATCAGACGGAAAAACCGGCGCGACGATTGTTTCGATATTCAAACCGCTAAAGGCAATTTGCCGCAAATTGAAGTTTTCGTTGCGATGATAGAAGAGCGAAATACAACCATCGGGGAAAATTTCGTGGTGGATTGTATCAAAATTTTCCTTTGCCGTCTTAAATTCCCAAAACGACAAGACAAGATGGGAAACTTCTTCAGACGGCGCGATTTCTTGATAAAAAAGGCTCATAAATTATTGCTGAATCGGTTCTTTTTCGCCGCCAATCGGGTCAAAACTGTAAAAATTCATCTCAAACCACGCGCCGAAACGCGAGAGAAATTCGCGCATTGCCCAACGTCTTTCGCCGAGGTATGTGCGGCGATTTGCCGTAATTCCAATGCTGTCAACGCCCAGGTTATTGCACAAATAGAGCGAACGTGCTTGATGAAATTCCTGTGTTACGATAATTGCTTTTTTGACTTCAAAAATCTCTTTTGCACGCCAGCAAGTGTCGTAAGTTCTACGCCCTGCAAAATCCAAAATAATGTCCGATTCGGGAACGCCGAGTTCCATTGCGGTGCGTTTCATCGCTGTCGGTTCGTCATATTCGGCGGTCGGATTGTCGCCGCTCATCAAAAGTTTTTTGACTCGTCCGGCGCGATAAAGTTCGACGGCGGTTAAAACTCTGTCATACAAAACGTGCGAAGCCGAGCCGTCGCCCCAAACTCTTGCGCCTAAAACAATCGCAATGCGCGGCGGAGCTTCGACGGGAATTTCCGTCATCGAAGTTTGAATTTTATCTGATTGAGATTTTTGGACGTATTTGCCGACGGCGAAAATTAAAATCAAACCGAGCAAACCGAAAGCGCAAAGCCATAGAAAGATTCGTAAAATTTTTGAGAAAAAGGTTTTCTTTTTGACTTCGCTTTCCATAACTAACAATTTTAGCGAACTTTGCGTGAAATAAAAAAAGAATTTCCCGCAAAGGCGCAAATTTCGCAGAGAAAATTATCGCAAAGTTTCTTTGATAATAATATTTCTTCGCGTAAGTTCGGCAACGAATTTATCGGAATCAATCGCTTTTTCCTGCGGAATTGCGCCACGTTCTAAAACTTCATTTTTCGCCGACATTTGCGCGATAATCGAAGCCGGAAAAGCTGTTGTTCGCATCATTGCGCTCAAACCCGTTGTTTCGTCTTGCTTATCAACAATATCAAATCTCAATTTCTTTGTTTCGCCGTTTTTCGTGCCGACAAAATCGAGTCTGACTAAAACATAATCAGGCTCGTCGGCAGGCAAATGTTTTGTCAAAAGTTCGCCGAAAATGCGGCGCGGCGTGATTTTGGCGTAATCAACCAAGATTTCTTCGCTCGAACAAAGTCCGAGATCAATCATCATCTTAAATTTTTCACAATGTCCGGCGTAACGAATCGTTTTGTAATCGAGTTCACGCACTTTGCCGAGAAAAGTTTCGGGCAAAGTCGAAGTTCCGCCCGAAGTCTGAAACGCTTCGAGCGCGGGAAAATCTTCAAATTCCAACGCTTCGAGTTCAGTCATTGATTCGACTTCAATTATTTTTCCATCACGAATCACCCGCGCAACTTCAATGTATTCATTAATTAAGCCTTCGACCGAAAAAACCAACTGATATTCCAAAGCCGTTTTTGGAACTTGCGGCAAACCGCCGACGCGAATGTGAATTTCCGAAACCTCATCAAACCGTTTCGCGCCGTGCATCGCCAAAACAGAAACCATTCCGGGTGCGAGTCCGCAATCGGGCGTGATGTTTATGCCCACCGCTTTTGCTTCATTGTTTAAAGCTAATTGCTTATCAACAATGTAATTATTGCCGCCCAAATCGCAAAAATTACAGTTCGTTTCAATCGCCGCTTTTGATAATTCGACGTTATACCAATAATTGACGCACGAAATCGCCGCCGAATGTCCGCGCATCAATTCAACGGTTTTTTCATAGTCGGAAACGTCCAATTCGACCGCCGAAACTTTTGCCGAACCAACCGTTTCAACCAATTTTTCCGCCTTTGCCAAATCGCTGTCGGCAATCGTAATCGCTTCGACATCCGGCGAATTATGCGCCAAATCAAAAACCGCGCCCAAGCCCATTCGCCCCGCGCCTAATACCAGAATATTCATAAAATTGAAACAAAAAGACAATGAGACGGTGCGACGAAGTGACGATGAGATTTTCCCGCCGTCTGTCCGTCTCACCGTCTCACAGTCGCAATTTACCAGTCATCAAACTCGTCCGGTTTCTCCGCCGCGATAATTTCTCCGGCGTAATCCCAAACTCTTTTTTTCCAGAGCCGCAAACCTTCAAGAAGTTGAAACGCGGCTTGCGGATGCGCGGCATTGCGTTCGAGCCGGATAACCTGCGCCGTAACCGAAACTTCCTCTGCCGCATTTTCCGTAACGGTCAAAGTTACTTTACTCCCAACCGAAGGAAGCTGACGCGGCAAATAAACGAGCGTGCCTTGCTGTCCGACATTTTCCGTCAAACCGTCTTCCGTAACTTCTTTTCCTTCGGCGTTTTTCCATTTCACCCGAACCGGAAAGGAAATAACGTGGCGTGCGCCGCTTCGACGTTCTTGCATAAATTAAAATCTCCTGAATTTTTGTTAATACGAAAATTGCCTTTTGAAGTGTATCAGAAACGCGAAAAACCTCATAAATAGTTTTAGCCGATTTCCGCTCCAATCCAAAACTGCCGAAACATTAAAACTGAAATTAACCGCGAATTTACTCAAAACAGCGCGAATAAGTCAACTTAATTTCGCGTTGTTAGTGTATAAGTTCGCGGTTAATAGTTCCTAAAATCTAGAATTAGGATTTTGTCTATTTAGCAACCATAAAACTGTAATTAAAAATTTTCACAGTCGAAACTGCTTTATCGTCTTTGATAGCAGGCTCGAACTTTAGTTTTTCAGTTGCTATAATGCATTGTTCGGTTAAACCAAAAGGCAATGATGTAAGCGGAATAATATGTTTTACAGTTCCGTCGGCGGCTAAAACTGCAAATAATTTAATTTGTCCGGCGAATCTATTTTGGCGTGCCGCATCAGTATAGCTAGGATACGACTTTTTCAGAAATTTAACTTCAGTTTCGACCTCATCGTTTGCATAAAGAGTTTCAGTCGTTTTCAAAAGTTCAAACAATCCGACCATCGTTACGGCTTTTTCCTTCCAATCGGCTTCCTTTGACATTTTCGCTTTCAAGCGGACTGCCTTGTCCGCGCTTATTGCTCCGATTTGAATCCGCAATTTCTGATTGTCCAAAAAATGCACAAAACTACTCTTCACGTTTTTGTTATTGTTGCTTAGTCTGAATTCGAGGTCTTCGATAATAATCGGGAAAATTTTGTTAAAGGTTTTTCCAAATGTTTCGCCCGCTTCTTTTTTTTGATTCAATTTATCGTAAGAAAGCGCGAGATAATACAATCCGAAAACGGTTTCATCGTTTTTCAAATTTGCTATTGCACCCTGAAAATCACCTTTTTGGTAAAGTTCAATGCCTACCTCAACATCGGATTGTTGTCCGAAAACACTGACCGTCGAAAAAATCAATACAAAAAATAAAGTTGTATTGTAAAATAACTTCATAATTGAGTTTCCATCCTAAAATGAATAGATGAAACATTTCGGCAAATGGTTTGACCGCCGAAAAAAATTTCATCATACATTAACCCGAAAAATATTTTGGACGTATATTTGATTTATATTTATGATGGTTTCTTGTGCAAAGCAAAAGGCGAGAGTTTTTAATTCTCGCCTTTTCACTTTTAGTTTTTCACTTACAAACCTGCGCCGTGGCATTTTTTGAATTTTTTGCCGCTTCCGCAGTAGCACGGATCGTTCGGTTTGACCTTTGGTTGGTCGCGTTTGAACGGGGTGTGTTTGGCGGCTTCGGCTCCGGCGACTTCGGCGGTTGCCATTGCTCCGGCGGAAGCCATTCCCGCGGCTTCTTTGGGGGCGCGTTGGCGGTCGGGGCGGGCCGGGC
>CALMEH010000499.1 GCA_937863115.1 uncultured Acidobacteriota bacterium | reverse complement strand
GGAAGTTTCAAATTTGACGAATGCACGCCTGCGCCGCGTGCGTCAATTACGGGAATCGTTACAAATGCTTCAAATTCTGCGCCGTTGCCAAATGCGACAATTAGCGCAAATCAAGCATATACAAGAGTTTCGGACGCAAACGGAAGTTACGGAAATCTGACCGTTATCCCGAATACTTATCTTGTAACGGTTTCGGCAAAAGGTTTTAGAACGCAGACGATTAACGTAACTTTGACGGACGGACAAACTCTGACGCAGAATTTCGCGCTTCAACCTGTGGCAGTTTTGGAAAATACGGCAATCGAAATCACTTCGGAAAGTTGCGGAATGAATAACGCCGCCGAACCGGGCGAAACGGTTACGATAAATGTTTCACTTCGCAATACGGGCGAACGAAATACGACGAATTTGACCGCCGAACTTTTATCAACGGGCGGCGTTACGAATCCGTCTGCGGCGCAAAATTACGGCGCAGTTCCGATTGGCGGCGCAAGCGTTTCGCGTCCGTTCACGTTCACCGTTTCGCCGACTTTGAGTTGCGGAAGCATAATTACGCTGACATTTCGGCTTCAAGACGGCGCAGAACTAATCGGAAACTTACTGATTCCTTTGCAAAGCGGTTCGCCGCGCATTGCGTTTCAAGAAAATTTCGATACTGTAACTGCGCCCGATTTACCGACAGGTTGGACGACAAGCGCAACCGGAGCGCAACAAAATTGGCGAACTTCCGTGATGAGATTTCAAACTGCTCCGAATGCCGTCTATTCGCTTTCGCCAAATCAAATCGGCGTAAATGAACTCGTTTCGCCGACGTTTTCGGTTGTTTCGTCAAATGCCGAACTGACTTTCAGAAATTGGTATGAATTTGAAACGACATTTTTGCGAAACAGACTTTACGACGGCGGAGTTTTGGAAATCAAAATCGGCAACGATGCGTTTCAAGACATCGAAACTGCCGGCGGCGTGTTTCTTTCGGGCGGTTACGACGGAATAATTGACGCTTGCTGTCAAAATCCGCTGGCGGGCAGACGCGGTTGGTCGGGCAGAAGCGGAATTAATCAAACTTCGGAATTTATTACGTCAAAAGTAAAATTGCCCGCGTCCGCCGCAGGTCAAAACGTCCAAATCAGATGGCGAATCGGCAATGACATCGGCGGTTTCCGCGAAGGTCAATATCTCGACAATTTAACGGTTTCCGATGGTTTTGTTTGCTCGTGTGCGCTCGCGCCGCGTGCGCCGTTTGATTTTGACGGCGATGGCAAAACCGATTTGAGCATTTTTCGTCCGAGTAATAATCCGAACGAAGCCGATTTTTACGTTGAAACGAGCGCGACTTCGCAAACAAACAGCACGGCTTGGGGAAATGTTTCCGATTTACCCGTGAATGCCGATTTCGATGGCGATTTCCAGACGGATTTTGCCGTTTTTCGTCCATCTGAAAATAATTGGTTTGTTCTGCAAAGTTCAAATAATGCAGTTGCGGCAATCAATTTCGGCTTATCAAACGACAAACTCATTCCGGCGGATTTTGACGGCGATAACAAAGCCGATTTCGCCGTTTTTCGCCCTTCGTCGGGAACTTGGTTTATTTTGCAAAGCACCAACGGACAAGCCCGCATCAATCAATTCGGACTCGCCGAAGATTTGCCGAATGTCGGAGATTTTGACGGCGACGGCAAGGCGGATTTAGCTGTTTTCCGTCCGTCAGATGGCACTTGGTATGTTTTGAGAAGTTCTAACAATGGCGTAACGATTGTAAATTTCGGTTTATCGGGTGATAAACCCGTTGCCGGAGATTTCGATGGCGACGGACGCACCGACTTTGCCGTGTTTCGTCCGTCAAACGGAGTTTGGTATCTTCTTCGAAGCCAGCAAGGTTTTACCGCCACGCAATTTGGAATCTCAGCGGACAAACCAATTCAAGCTGATTTTGACGGCGATGGACGGCACGACATTGCTGTTTTCCGTCCGTCAACCGGTGTTTGGTATTATGTCAAAAGTTCGAATTCGGAAATCGTCATCCGGC
The DNA here is from genome assembly GCA_937863115.1 of uncultured Acidobacteriota bacterium. Taxonomy (GTDB): domain Bacteria; phylum Acidobacteriota; class Blastocatellia; order Pyrinomonadales; family Pyrinomonadaceae; genus CALMEH01. Next base: position 6,857 of record CALMEH010000499.1, on the reverse strand, counting down.
AATTCGGCTTAAACGGCGATACCGCGGTGCCTTCGATTTTTGTTAATTAGGAAGTTTTACCGCAGAAACGCAGAAAGTTATAAAAAAACTCTCTGTCTCTGCGGTGAAAAACTTAACTCGTTCCAAGGGATTTTAAATCGTCCTTCGGTCTAATCAAAGTTCGCAATTTGCCGCAATCGGCAACGATTTCGTTCCATTTTTCGATGCTTAAATCAATCACGGCAAGCGCGGCAGTCGGCATAGTTTGATTCTCGCTTGTCAGAAGCCTTATCAAACCTTCGAGTCCCGGATTATGTCCGACAATCATTGCCGAATCGCGGTTTTCGTCGAGTTCGGAAACGATTTGCAAAAGCCGGAAAGGACTTGCTTCATAAATCCTTTCGTCATAGCCGATTTCCTTCGGAATTTGCGCGGATTCTTTAACCAATACGGCTGTTTGTTTGGCACGTTTGGCGGGCGAACTAACGATAATCGAAGGCTGAAAAAAGTTTTCATACATTTTTTCGCCCATCAAAGGCGCGGTTTTCAGTCCGCGGTTGTTTAGCGGACGGTCAAAGTCGGACAAATTAAAATCGTCCCAACTGGATTTTGCGTGGCGCAGAATAAAAAGAGTTTTCATTGGGGATTAATGATTCCTTTAAAATTTCTAAATTTTTCGGCTATTTAAACGGCAAGTGGCAACAAATTTCAATATATCAACTTAAAAGTAAAATTGGTAATACCGAAATATAAAATTTATTTCCGACACCGAAATTTGATTTATTGCGAGAAAATGTTTTAATAGAAATTCCCCGTAAAAATAGAAAAAAATAGGAGAATAGATAGAATATGTGGAACGACTTTAAAGCGTTTATCGCAAAAGGTAACGTGCTTGATTTAGCAGTTGCTGTTGTTATAGGTGCAGCCTTTGGAAAAATTATTACAACAATGGTCGAAGGAGTTATTATGCCGATTGTCGGTTTGGCAACGGGTGGAGTTGACTTCAAATCTAAATTTATTGATTTGAGCGGAAAAATGCCTTCGGGCGCAACCGCTGACCAAATCGAAGCGGCGAAAAAAGCCGGTGCGCCGCTCTTGATGTATGGGCAATTGATTGCTGATATTATCACGTTTTTAATTGTCGCATTTGTCGTCTTTTTGATTGCGCGTTGGGCAGTAAAATTGTTCAAAGGCTTGGAAGCGGCGGCAGCAGGACCAAGCGCAGAAGAAGTGCTTTTGACGGAAATCCGCGATTTGTTGGCGAAAAAATAAACCTAAAATTTGTAAATTTTATTTGGCGTGAGACAGAAATCGAGTTTCACGTCAAATTTATTTATGTCCACAAAGTTTTCCACAGGTGGAAAAAAACTCAAACCGATTTTTTTACAGTCGGCACGGCAATTTTGCAGAAATTTATCATAAAAACCTTTTCCGTAACCGACGCGAAAACCGCGCCGATCAAAACACAAAAGCGGCACAAAAACTAAATCTATTTGTTTGCTTTCGACCAATTCACGATGATTCGGTTCGTGAATCAGCCACGCATTTTGCACGAGTTCGGTGGCGGGTGTGAATTTTAGATTTTCGATCTCATTTTTCTCAAAATCAACTCGCGGCACAAGCGTTTCAATGTGCGGAAAATCCTTCCAAATTTTATGTAAAATCAGCTTCGTATCAATTTCTCTGAACTTTTCAATCGGTAAAAAACAATGCAGAAAATTGACGTTTGCCAAATTGAATTCTTCGAAAAATTTCGCGGAAATTTGTTTATTTTTCTCGTTTATTTCTTCGTTTGAAAGCAATTTTCGCTTTTCGAGATAAATTTTGCGGAGTTCGTGCTTCGTCATTTTTTAAGTAAATTTACTCTTGAGTTTTACCGCATAACGACGGCTGACGGCAAGCGTTTGACGCGAATTTTTCAGACGAACTTGAAATGTGCGGTTAAACCAAGTTTCGATTTCCTCGATTTCTTCAAGATTTATGATTGTCTGCCGGTGAATTCGCAAAAAATGCTTTTCGGGAAGACGAGTTTCCCATTCGCGTAAAGATTTTTCGATCAGCAATTTTTGTTTTTCGGTCGTAAAAACTTCCGAATAATCCCCCGAAGAATTGATGTGCGAAATGTCGCAAACCTTTAAGAAAATCGAACGATTGCCGATTTCGAGAAAGATTCGATCATCAAATTCAAACGGTCGAAGTTCAGTTTTTTTATCCGTTTCTTCGGCAACACGCTCAATCGCTTTTGCCAATCTTTCGGGATTCACAGGTTTCAAAAGATAATCGAGTGCGTTGACTTCAAAAGCGCGAATCGCGTAAGCATCAAACGCCGTAACGAAAATAAGTTTGAAATTCGCATCGGTTTTCTCAAGCAAATCAAAGCCGTTTTCATTTTGCATTTGAATATCGAGAAAAATGATGTTCGGCTTTTCTTTTTCAATCAAATCAACGGCTTCCGATAGATTTTCCGCTTCGCCCACGATGAAAATTTCGTCAAATTCCGCGAGAAGACGGCGCATTTCCTTTCGCGCCAGCCGTTCGTCGTCAATGATAATTGCTGTATATTTCATCGGATTTTTAACCGCGAAATACGCGAAAATAAAAATGAAAAAAATCAATCTTTCGCGCTCTTTTGCGTGTTTCGCGGTTTAATTTTTCTCAGCAATCTCTATTCTTGCTTTCACGAAATTGCCGTCTTGTTCTAATTCAAATTTTCCGTCATTGTCGAAAAGTTTGTCCAATCTTTCGCGCACGTTTTTTAGACCGATTTTTGTGCCGTTGCCGTTTGAATCGTTTTGCAATTTGCCCGAATTGGAGATTTCTAAAAACAATTTATTATCCGAAACACGCGCCGCGATTTTTATTTGCAAAGGTTTCGGGCTGGTTTGCAATCCGTGTTTGATGGCGTTTTCGATTAACGGGTTTAGTAGAAAACACGGCACTTTGAAATCTTCCGCCGCCGTTTCTATTTCGTATTCGATTGATAATTTTTCCTCGAATCGAATCTTTTCAATCGCCAAATAATTTCGCACGGCTTCGAGTTCGTCGCGCAGAGCGATTTTTTTCGCGCTTTCATTGAGCAGAGAATAACGCAAAAATTCGGAAAGTTGCGTAATCATTTGCTTGGCGTTTCCGGCGTTTTCGTCAACCGATGCGCGAATCGAATTCAGCGCGTTAAACAGAAAATGCGGATTAAGTTGGTAACGCAACATTTCGAGTTGTGCCTTGTTTGCCAAAGCTGATGATGCAAGCGCATTTTCGCGTTCTTTTTGCCACGCCAGCCAATTTTTCACGCCCAAATATAACGCGCTCCAACCAATCAAAGTCGTCGCATAATCGAGCGCAATTCGCGGACTGCGGGCGAGATAATTGTTCAAATTCAAAATCGGATTTGTCAGATAAGCGTAATAAAATTCGATGCCCGTCCAAGCGTATCCAAAAATTGCCGCGCAGATCAAAACCAGCAAAATCAGCCAACCGATTGAAAGCCGATTTCCGAATCGTTGATACAAAGGACGCAAAAAAAACGATGTCAGAAAAAATCCGGTCAAGGCGCGAAAACCTTTTAAATAGAATAAATTAAGATAGTTTTCGGGTAGAGCAATCGTCAAAAAAGTAATATAAATTATTACAAAATAAACAATCCAACCAACAAACTGAATTGTCCAAAATGAAGGTGATTTATCCTTAAAATCAAACGATTTCATTGCTTTGAATTATTTAACCTTTTGAGCTTTCACGATTTCATATAACGTGCCGTCGCCTTGATAGACGGTAAAACCTGTAACCGCTTCGTTTGTATCTTTGTCAAATTTAATTTGCAGATCAGCGGTTTTAAGAAAAAAATCGGTTTCCGATTCGGCAAACATTTCAGCTTTTATGAAACCGATTTCCGTAAAAATTAATTTTCCGTTTTCAAGGACAATTGTATAATTCGTTGGCGGAAACTGAGCCTGATACTCTCCAACGTATTTTTCCAAAACGGATGACGCGACGTTTATCGCTTTGCGTTCTTTCGGAATTTCATATTTTGCGCCAAAAACTATCGCCGACAAGACATTGCTGATTTTTCCCGAAGAACCGCGCCCGTTATTGCTCAAAACGATGACGGTTACGCGGTCAGAAGGAAAGCGTGCGATGTAAGTTATAAAACCTGCGAGATTGCCGCCGTGCGCTATTTCCGTGCGTCCGAATTTTTGGCTCGTCCACCAACCGTAAGCGTAACTTTTGCCCGGATACATTTCCCTAAACGGTGTGAACATTTCGTCAATTGATTTTTTTGATAATAATTTTTCCGTGTAAAGTGCCTTGTCCCAAAGCAAAAGGTCTTCCGTAGTCGAATAAATTCCGCCCGCCGCATAAAGCCGGATCATCTCCGCGTATGGCACATTCGCAATCGGTTCACCCGGCAAATATCTGTAACCTGTCGCACGATTTTTGATGATTTTGAGCGGATCTTCGTAACCTGTCTGCTTCATTTCCAAAGGCGTAAAAATGTTTTCCTGCAAAAATTCACCGTAAGATTTGCCCGAAACGCGCTCGATAATGAAGCCGAGCAGAGTATAACCCGAATTTGAATATTTGAACTTTTCGCCCGGAGCGAAATCAAGCGGCTTTTTACTCGTCGCTTCGAGCCATTGATCCCACGGAACGGGAAGTCCGCGAAGCGCACCTAATTCCAAACCGTTCACGCCCGGAATGCCGTGCGTCATCGTCAAAAGATGCCGAATCGTAATCGTCTGCCACGCCGCCGGACAATCGGCTAAATATTTGCAAGCATTGTCGTTAATGTTTAGTTTTCCGCGCTCTTGCAGCATCATTATCGCCGTCGCCGTGAACTGTTTTGTAATTGATGCAAGCCGAAAAACGGTTTTCGGCGTGTTCGGCACGTCCAATTCGACATTCGCCATTCCGTAGCTTTTGCTGACTATCGGTTTTCCGTCCCGTGCAATCAAAATTGATCCGCTGAAACGCTCGATTTCGACGGCGGATTTCATATATTCGTCAACTTTTGCGGTGATTTGTCGAGTTGAATTTTGCGCCGAAGCCGATTGAAAAGCGAATAAACACAAAACAACAAGCGGTATGAAATGATTTATAAAATTAAAATTGATACGCATCCGAATTTCTCCTCAAGCACGAAAAATAAAAATTATTTTTTCGGCTGTTGTTTCGGTTCAACATAGAACGATTTGTTGACGATTTTCCATTCGCCGTCAATTTTGAGCAAAGTCATATAATCAACAAATTTGGCGGTCGGATAATCGAGAATAATTTTGCCGATTGCCGCATTTCCCGAAACTTCGATGCTCTCGATCCAACGCTTTCTTTGCGCTTCGTCCGCCGCCGGTTTGCCGTCCTTCATTCCGCCAATATATTCTTCAAACGTGCGCGTCGTATATTTGCCGTCGCGGATAAACATCATCTTTCCTTCAGTGTGGAAAGCCTTTTTCATAAATTCGGCGTTTCCTGTTTCGTGTCCTTTGAGGTAATTTTCAAGCGGAATTTTTACCGCATCAATTTCCTTTCCGTCCGCCCAAACTTTGTAGCCGTAAAACAAACTGCCGATTCCGATCAAGACAAATAAAACGACAAATTTTTTCATAATTATCACTCCTGTAGAATTTGGTTTCTGAAATAAACATACGTCAGTTTTCCCAAAATGGTTAGAAAAAATCTGTGAGCGGTAACAATGTAGGTTAAACGGTTAATGAACAAAATTACACTTTCGGCGGACAAGCGAAAATGTGATTTTTAAATAAAAATTGAGGGTTTATTTTAGCCGCGTTTTTTGTTTGGTCTGATTTTATTTGCGGTGCTTGTTTTAATGGGCGATTCGTTCGATTTAAAATTTTGATCGGTTTTTGCGTCGGCGAGAGTTTTAGAAGTTGCCAGAAGTTTTGAATCTTCTAAAATTTTCTGCGCCGCTTTTGCTGTTTTGCTTAATCTTTTTTTTGCTTGTGCCATAATTTTTTTCCTAATGATATTTTAATTTATTTTGCAGAAACACGCACGAAGTAAGTGTGCTACGATGTTGGCACACTTACTTCGTGCGTGTTTCTGCATTTGTAGTTTTACTTCACCGCAGTCGTTTGTTTTTCACGCGGGTCAAACGGTGTCGCTTGATATTTTCGCACCGCATCTTGGGCGTTGTCGTAATTGTCGCCGAGCGCGGCGGCTTTGCCGTAAGCGTCCATGGCGCGTGTGCGGTCGCCTTTTGCGTCGTAGGCGTTGCCCATTTTGATTAATGCCCAAACGTGCAGCCACGCCGGACGCGCCAAGCCTTGATTGCCAAGGTCGCGCACGGCTTTGAAATTATCAATCGCCAGGTCGAAATTTCTCTGTTCGAGGAAAAGCAAACCTAAATGATAATAAATCCAAGCGTTTGAGCGGTCTAATTTTAACGCGGCTTCAAATTGCTGTTGCGCTTCGACGTAATTTCCTTCTTTAAATTGCTCGATGCCGCGACGGGCGATTGATGAAATTCGCAAATCGTCCGAGATTCGCAAAATTTTATAATCGGGATCAATAATTACGGCAATCGGTTTGCCATCGGATTCGATGTTGAAATCCGCGCTCGTGTCGTCAATTTGAATCGTTTGGGTTTTCAGATTTCCTTCGCCTTCAGCACGAAGCAAAACGTCAACGGGCAAATTTAGGTTGTCATAATTTTGCTTAACTGTGCCGCGAACGATGAATTTTCCGGCGCGGTTGCGGATGATTTGATAATCAACGGTAAATTCGGGAACGCCGGTCGAATCAACCCAACGCGCAAAGAAATAGCGCATATTTTTTCCGGCGATTTGTGATGCTAATTGCTCGAAATCGTAAATCGAAGCATTTTTGCCGCGATAATCGTTGAGAAATTTCTGCATCAAACG
>CALMEH010000498.1 GCA_937863115.1 uncultured Acidobacteriota bacterium | reverse complement strand
AGAACAAGCCTTTGATAAGGTTAAGGAAAAACTCGAACCAAAAGAACTCGGAGCAGACAACCGGAAAATTTCACCGGAAGCGAGTCAACAAGCCTTCATCACTTACAAACAACTCGAACGCGCTTCAAATCTTCTGCAAACGAGCAACGATAAATCAAAAATAACCGAAGCCTTTTCCAAACTCGACCGCGAGTCCGCCATCTTAAATCAAATCCGCCAAGACTACAATCGTAATGAAAAAATGGCGTTGCTTCGTGAGGGAATAAAAACCGATTTGGTTGACTGGTTCAAAAAGAATACCGATGTGAAACAAAATATTTCAGAAGGACAGATAAGTAAGATTTTAATGCAGAAGTTTAAGCAATCCGGTTTCAAACAATTTACAAACGACCAGGGAGAGATAAGCATTTTAAGCCGCCAGATTACCGAGAAAATCGAAGCCAAACAAATCTTGGCGACAAAAGATAAAGGTATATCTGCAGACTCACGAGAAACCCTTAATCCGACGAAAAATCATTACTCACTCAACAATGACCGAGGCAAAACAAATCCGATAGAAAAAGTAAAGGATGTCAACATTTATTTGAGATAATTAAGTTTCCTAATTTTTTTCTATTAAAAACAGAAATTCTTCTCTAATTTTCTCTAATTCAAATTTTCAAAGTTAATTTGACAAACTTTCTTTTAAGATTAAAACTTTTTATCGTTCAAGATTTATTTAATGTAAGACAAATTATGAGAAAATCTGCCCCCAAAAGGAAAAGTTCTTTGTCAATCGTGGTCAGCGGTGACATTACTTTAGATTGTCAGATTGCCAGGACCCCGGCGGTTGTCGGGGATGCTGATTGGAATCTAAACAATTACGCACAAGCATATTTGCAACGCGGCGGAGCATTGCTTCTGGGCGATGTAATTGAAAAGTTGGCTGAAAAACTTCTTGAGCAAGAAGAAATTTCGGTTGAATTGCGAAAAATAAAAGAATTTTCATTGGACTTGTGCGACACGGGTTTTCATCGTTCGTTTGCTCTGTGGTCACTTTTTGATTACGACCAAAAGCCGTTCACAAAACGAAAAGTCTGGCGTGTGCAAGAGTTTTTGGGCTTGCATCGTTCAATGGCGGCTGACTACAAGATTTTGGATGACACAAATGAAGACAAAGCCAACATTGTAATTTTTGACGATGCAAATCTTGGTTTTCGTGAAAGCGAAAAGCTATGGAACAAATCGAAAATTAATGAAAAAACGTGGATTTTGCTGAAAATGGCAAGCCCCATCGGTGAAGGAAAATTATGGAAGGAACTTTACAAAAATCACGCCGAACGGCGGATTGTCTCGTTGACGGTTGATGATTTGCGTTTAACCAATGTGCAGGTCAGCCGCGAACTCTCGTGGGAACAAACCGCTCAAGACCTTTTGCGCGAATTGATGAATACGCCAAGCATCAATTCCCTTTTTCACTGCGCTCACGTTATTGTTTCATTTGGCACGTCCGGTGCAGTTCTCCTTTCTCATCGTCAACCAACGACCGAGGACCCGCGCCAATTTGTCGCTCGATTGATATTTGACCCGAACATCATCGAAGGAATGTGGAGACAAAACCATCCCGGCAGAATGATTGGTTACAACACTTGTATGATTGCCAGCCTCGCCTTAACTTTGATGCGAAGTTTTCAGGAGCCGGACAAAGAACCAAATCTTAAACAAGGTGTAATTGAAGGATTGGCGGCGATGCGAAGGTTGCATCTCGAGGGTTATGAAAAAAATGATACAAATCCGAAAGAACCCAAACTTACTTTTCCAACCGACACAATCATTAAAGAATTGCTCGGCGAATCCGAATCTGATTTAAGAAAGGAATTTTCGGTCGTTGATATTCACGAACCTGTCCAACAAGCCGTGTTCAGACAAAAAGTCTCGTCCACATTTTGGACGATATTAGAAGATAGATGCCGTGAAGGGTTGAATGTTACGGCACGCGATATTGTGCTGTTCGGAGCTAAAAGGAGTTTAGAAGGTGTGCCGCTTGGACAGTTTGGAAAACTCTTAACGGTTGACCGACACGAGATTGAAAGTCTGCGAAGCATTCGCACTTTGGTCAATGAGTATGTCAACAAAGAAAACAGCAAAAAGCCGATTTCGATTGCTGTTTTCGGTGCGCCCGGTTCAGGAAAATCTTTTGGTATCGCGCAAATGGCAAACACTTTACTTCCGGGACGAATTGAAAAGCGGACGTTCAATCTTTCGCAATTCGACACAGCGCAAGACCTTTGGGATGCCTTGCATCAAGTCCGCGATGTCAGCCTTTCCGAAAAAATCCCTTTGATATTTTGGGACGAATTTGACACCACCTTTGAGGATAATCCGCTTGGTTGGCTTCGTTATTTTCTCGCCCCGATGCAAGACGGAGAATTTCAAGACGGACAAATTATGCACCCAATCGGACGAGCTATTTTCGTATTCGCTGGAGGAACCGCCGAGCGAATGATAGATTTCGGCGGCAATTTATCACCAAAAGAATTTAAATCGGTGAAAGGACCTGATTTTGTCAGCCGTTTGAAAGGTTTTGTGAACATTCTCGGTCCAAACGCTCATAAAACAGACAAAGACCCTGACCCATATTTTATAATTCGACGGGCTATTATTCTGCGTTCCTTGTTTGAACGCGAAACACCGCATCTTTTCGATAAAGAAACCAAGACATTTCAAATTGACGAAGGCGTTTTGCGGGCGATACTTGAAACGCCCGAATACAAACACGGCGTGCGCTCGATGGAATCGGTAATTGCGATGAGTATGCTCAAAGGAAAACAAAAATTTGAACGCTCATCACTTCCCTCCGAAGCCCAACTTGATCTCCACGTTGACTCGAAAAGATTTATGGAATTGGTGAATCGAGTTAATTTAACGGGAGATATTTTAGAAATTCTTGCCCGTGAGATACACGCATTATACGAAGAAAAATTTGCGATAAAGGCTTCTGAGCAAAGACTTTTTGATGAAATCCCGTCTGACGAAAAAGAACAAAATAAAGGTCTCGCCAATGACATTCCGAATAAACTTGGGAAAATCGGTTGTGTGATGACACCTTTGCGCGGCAAGAAAAAAATATTTCGTTTTAAGAATAAAGAAATCGAATTTTTGGCGGAAATGGAACACGAGCGTTGGATGCGCGGAAAACTCAAAGAAGGCTGGCGTTATGCACCTAAAAAAGAAAAGCTGAAAAAACTCCATGACGGAATTTTACATTGGCGCGAACATTCGGAAACCGAATTAGCACAACTTTATTCGCCCGAAGAATTGAACGCCATCGACTCGAATAAATTATTATCCGACTATTACAAAGATATCGACCGTCATATGATAAAAAATATTCCGCGAATTTTAGAAAAAGCCGGTGAAACCATTGTCCGGCAAACTCTAGTTATCGGAGTGACGGGACATCGAATTTTGACGGATTTGAAGAAAATCAAGGATGGAGTTGAAAAAGCGTTACAACATATTGAAGAAACTTTTCAGTATCAAACTTTGGCGGTTATGTCTTCGCTGGCAATCGGCGCAGATACGATTGTCGCGCAAAAAATACTAAACCATCCCGGTGCCAAACTGATTGTTCCACTACCCTTAGAAGAAGTGGATTACGAAACCGATTTTGAACCAGATGACAAAATGTTGTTTCAAAACCTTCTTAGAAATGCAAATGAAGTAATTGAACTGCCCGATGCCGATTCGCGTGAAGAAGCCTATGAAGCCTGCGGAAAATTTATCCTTGAAAACTGCGATGTCCTGTTGACAATCTGGGACGGAAAAAGCGCACAAGGAAAAGGTGGCACGGGCGAAATTGTTTCATTGGCAAGGGAACGCGATTTGCCAATCGCCTGGATTCACGCCGGAAACCGCAAACCCGGCACGCAAGACCCGACATCTTTGGGCGATAAGCAAGGAAAAGTAATTTTTGAGAATTTTTAAGATTCAATTTTCACACGCCAAGTATGATTCCCAAAATAACGACTTTCGGTGTTGAGTTTGACGATTATTTGGAAATGAACGAATAACAAGCGGAAACATCGCGTCCTTCCGCGATTGAAGCGATTGAAAAAAAACTTCCCGAACTACAGTAATAAAAAAATCCATCCTTGCAAGTTTGGAGAAAAATTATGGCACAGACCACCAATACATTTCGCATTTTTGTCAGTTCAACTTTTAGCGATTTGCACATTGAGCGGAACGCTTTGCGAGAGTTCGTTTTCCCGCGCCTGCACGAACTTTGCTTGCAAAACGGTTGTCGGTTCCAGGCGATTGATTTGCGTTGGGGCGTTAGCGCGGATGCGGGGCGCGATCAGAAGACGATGCAGATTTGTCTGGAGGAAATCAAGCGTTGCCAGCGAGTTACGCCGCGCCCGAATTTTATTGTTTTGCTTGGCGACCGATACGGTTGGTGTCCTCTGCCCGAAGAAATTCTTGCCGATGAGTTTGAGAAAATTCTTGAATTCATCAGCGATGACGAAAAAAAAGATTTGCTTTGGGATGAAAAAAAGCGAAACGGTTGGTATCGTTTGGACGAGAACACCAAGCCGCCCTTTTATTGTCTGCAACCACGAGAGGGAAAATACGCAGAATACAGCGTTTGGGAAAAAGTCGAGCGAAAATTGCACGCGATTTTGGAAAATGCAACGGTTGATTTTGACGAAAAAACGCGGACGAAATATGTCGCATCGGCAACCGAACAGGAAATCAATCAAGGTTTAGAGGACGAACAAGCAATGGAGCATGTCTTTTGCTTTTTCCGCAGTTTTTCCAATCAAGATAAATTTTCCGCCAATTTTACCGAACAAGCCGGAAAGTTTTTTGAATTTGATAAAAATAAACAGCCAAACGAGATTGCCAATCGAAAACTTGCAAACTTAAAAAAACGTCTGCGCGACACATTGCCGAAACAAAACGTCCACGATTATTCGGCGCAATGGCTGGAAAATTCCGATTCGGACATGCCGCACACGACTGATCACATCGGCACTTTGCCCGACAATTTGGAAGATTGTTTGAAACTGCTTGACGAAGATCCGAAAACGGCGAATCTCTGCGTAGATGTCTGGCGGCAACTTGCGCCGGCGATTCTTGAAGAAATCGGCAAGATAAAGAAAGTTTCAGACGTTAAAAAAGAAAAAGACGATCACGAAAAATTCGGCACGGACAGAGCCAAGCATTTTGTCGGACGGACGGATTATCTGGACAAAATCCGCGAATATGTTGAAGCTGATAATCGCCGCCAACCGCTTTGTTTGTGGGGCGAATCGGGTTCGGGCAAATCCGCGCTGATGGCTTACGCGGCAGAGCAAATCAAAGATGATTTAGTCGTCCGCTTTATCGGTGCAACGCCGCCATCGTCCGACATTCGCGCCCTTCTGGAAAGTCTTTGCCAAGAGATTTCCGAAAAATATGACGCAGACAAAACCACGATTCCGGCGGATTACAACGAACTCGTCAAAGAATTTCCGAAACGTCTCGAACTTGATAAAAAAGGAAAACGGATGGTTTTATTTCTCGACGCGCTCGACCAAATTTCCGAAGCCGAAAACGCGCAAAATCTCCGTTGGCTTCCCGAAAATCTGCCCGAAAATGTTCATCTTATTGTCTCAACCTTGCCCAATGATTCTCTGGATATATTAAGGCGCAGACTTCCTGCTGATAACATTATCGAACTTGAGCCGATGCCGAAAGACGAAGGCGACAAGGTTTTGGATTTATGGCTTTCGGACAAAAAAAGAACGCTTCAAGACTGGCAACGTGCCGAAATTCTGAATAAATTCGCCGCCAACGGCTTGCCGCTCTATCTCAAATTCGCCTTTGAAGAAGCGCGCTTGTGGCATTCTTACGATGAAATAAAACCGCTTGCAACGGATGTCGAAGGCATTATCGGCGATTTGTTCACACGGCTTTCGGACGAAGCCAATCACGGCGCAATGATGGTCAAATGCAGTCTCGGCTATCTCGCAGCGGCACGCTACGGATTGACCGAAGACGAACTGCTCCAAGTGCTTTCGATAGATAAACAAGTGATGGATGATTTCAAAGACAGGTCAAAAAAAACACCCGAAGTTGATTCTCTGCCCGTCGTCGTCTGGTCGCGGCTGTATTTTGACCTTGAGCCGTATTTGACGGAACGTGCCGGTGCAAATGCCGATTTGCTTTCGTTTTACCATCGTCAGTTAGGCGAAGTAACCGCGCAAAAATATCTGAGCGGAGACGACAAAAAACGCGCTCACAAACATCTGGCGGATTATTTCGAGCTACAGGATTACTGGCAAGAAACGCCCGCACAATATCGAAACCGCGTTGGCGAATTTCCCAAATCAGCGCGCCGCGCCAATCAGCGCAAAGCATCCGAATTAGCCTTTCAACTCCGGCAGTTCGGCGATTATGAACGTCTTGAACAAATTCACACCAACCTCGATTTTCTCGAAGCGAAAACCGCTGCCGGATTGGTTTTTGAACTCGCCAAAGATTTTACTAAAGCACTCAAAATAATTCCGCGTCCTCAGCAACGAATCATTCGTCTCTTGGAAGAAGCACTTCGTCGCGAAATTCATTTTATCGCCCGTCACGGTGAAGATTATCCGCAGGCTCTCTTTCAATGTCTTTGGAATTACGGTTGGTGGTATGACTGTCCGCAGGCGGCAAACCACTATGAAGAAAAAGATGGTCCGTGGTCAAGAACTGGAGCGAAACTGTATCAACTGCTTGAAAAATGGCGAAAACAAAAAGAAGTTGAGACACCTGGATTTCGATGGTTGTGTTCACTTCGTCCACCACAACATTATATTGATTCAGATCAGGTTGCTGTTTTTAGCGGGCATACAGGTCGTATTTTAAGTGTCGTTATAAGCGACGACAATCAGCGAATTTTCACTGGTTCTGTTGATGGAACGTTTCGGGTCTGGGATTTTGAAACTGGTGAGGAAATGATAGCTGTGAAATTTTATGATGGTGATGATTGGATTACCTCTATCGTCATAAGTAAAGATGGTCGGTGGGTTATTAGTGAATATCAAGAAAATATCATGCGTGTCTGGGATATGGAAATTGGGCAAGAACTAAAAGCCTTTTTCGGTCATAGTTGCTTGGGGATTTGTAGTGATAATCAACATGTAGTTATTACTTCTCAGGATGGAACGGTTCGAGATTGGAACATGAAAACTAATGAAGAATTTATCTTGTTAACCCATGATGATAGTGTAAACCCCGTGGCATTTAGCCCAAACAATAAGTATATAATTGAGGGGTCGCGGAGTTTTTCTACAGTCCGCAAACCGCCTCTTTGATTTTCCAAG
>CALMEH010000497.1 GCA_937863115.1 uncultured Acidobacteriota bacterium | reverse complement strand
CGGAAGCCTTTGAGCCTGCCGATTATATGAGAGATGCTTGGAATCGGGCGAGTTATATGGGATTGAGGGAATCGCTCTGTGAAGAATGGCAGCCGAAAGGCGGAATCGAATTGACGATGATTGACGCAATCGCACAGGCTTGGCTTCAGCTTCAATTTTGGACAATGGAAAGCGTCAAACGCGGCAAAACCGAGCCGCGACGGGAAAATCATCAATTCTATGAATGGAAACAATGGAACAAACGAGCGAATCAGAAACAATGGAATGACGGACATTGGGACGTTCCGATGATAACGGAAAAAGAAGCGGTAGAACACGCGGCGCAGATGGCAGATCGTTGGCAAAGAATGTATCTACGGGCAATTCGGAGTTTGCGCGATTGGCGGCGATACACGCCGCAAGTAACCATCAATAATCCGCAACAGGTAAATATTGCCGCCGATGGTGGGCAACAGGTGAATGTAAATAAGAGTTAGCCTTTGCTTTCGGATAGCAACAACAAATTAAAATCAGAAAAAAGTAAGAAAATAAATTTTATATGACTAGACTAATAAAAACCAAAAGACGCACCCGCGCTGAAATCGAAGCGGCAAAAGAAGCGGTTTACAGTATGCTCTCGGTTGACAATCCAATGACGCTGCGGCAGTTGTTTTATCGGCTTGTCAGTAACGGCACAATCGGGAAAAAGGAAACCGAATACAGTTCGCTCGCCAATCTCACCAAAAATATGCGGATGAACGGCGAACTGCCTTTCGAGTGGTTTGCCGATAATACCCGTTGGCAACGCAATCCTCGATCTTACAGTTCATTGGAGCGCGGCGTGGAGATATTCGCCGAAGCCTATCGGCGCGACATTTGGAACAGTCAGACGAACTATGTCGAAATCTGGCTCGAAAAGGATGCGCTCGCCGGTGTCGTCTATGACGTAACGGCAGAGTTTGATGTTCCTTTGATGGTTTCACGCGGCTATTCGAGTTTGAGTTATTTGCACGGTGGGGCGATGCAGATCGAAGCGATTGATAAACCGACTTACATTTATTATTTCGGCGATTACGATCCGAGCGGGCGCGATATTCCGCGCGACATCGAAACGAAACTGCGAACCTTTGCGCCGGATGCCGATATAAATTTTCAGATCGTCGGAGTTACGCCGAAACAAATTGAAATCCTGAAACTGCAAACGCGCCCGACGAAAAAGACGGATTCGCGGAGCAAGAACTTTGAAGGCGAATCGGTCGAAGTTGACGCAATTCCGCCTGGAATTCTTCGCTCGATGGTTAGACAGGTCATCGAACGCAACATTAACAAGCATCAACTCGAACAGGCGAAACTGATCGAACAGGAAGAGCGCGAAATAATCACCAGAGTCGCCCGGACATTCCGCTAAAGGCGTTCAATATTGTGATTTGACGGACTTAAATGAATTAACTAGGAAAGTAAAAATTATATGCTTGTAACAATTATTCCAAGTATTCGGCAAATAAAAAAATATGCCGAATCAGCACTAAACGGTTTTGAAGATTTAAGCACGGACAATGCAATAGAAAATGCTCGGTGCGAATTGCAAAGCCTTCTAACTTATCTTGATAGGCTTCAAGACACAGATGATGCCGTGTGCGAATCTTTTATCTCTGGGATCGAAAGTCGGGTCAAAGTCGAACTCTGTATCCGTAATCTCGACAGCTGAAATCTTACTTAATTCAAAGTTTCGAGGTTCACGTTTTGGCAGTTTCAATGGTTTGTTTTTATCTTGGGTTTGAATGCCTGTTAGGTTGATATGGTCAACGGTTGATTTATAAACTGCCTGAGGCTCAAAAGTTCGCCAATAAATGTCTTTGTCATATTTGAGCCGAATAACTAGATGTTTTCCAATGGCTTCGCAGAGTTTGTTTTCTAACTGATAATTTCGCATAATTTGTTTCCCTTACTATCTTAAATTCGTGCTTTCCCAAAACTTTAAACCAGATAAATTCCAATGAGAAAAGTTAATAACTCCAATGTTCGTGGCTCAAGACAAATTGATTCAGCTCTTTTTGGGAAAAACGCCAAGTTGGTAAAAATTTGTTCATTAAAGAAGTAAAACGATCATTGTGATGACGTTCTAAAAGATGAACTAATTCGTGAACAATAATGTATTCAAGGCAATGTGAAGTTTTTTTTGCAAGCTCAAGATTTAACCAAATTCGACGAGATTCAATTTTGCACGTTCCCCATTTGGTTTTCATTTTTTTAACTTCCCAATCATTGATTTCTACACCGATTATTTCTTGCCATTTTTCGATTAGTGCGGGAATTTTTGATTTTAATTCTTGCCGATACCATTTTGTTAAAACTCTTTCGCGTTGGTCGCGTGTGCTGTTTGGTTTAACGTAAAGGTCAAGATAGGTTTTATTGCGGATGATAACTCTCGGCGTTCCTTTTTGATAAATGACATTGAGTAAATAACGATGCCCTTCAAAATAATGGTTTTCGCCGGAAACATATTCGCGGAATAGTTGCCGTTCTTGGCTGTCAAATTTGGAAATTTGTTTTTTTATCCAAGACATTTTGGAGATAGCAAAAAGCCGGATGGCTTCATCATCAAGGCGCAAAGGTGTAGCAATCCGGACTCTTCCATTTGGCGGATAAACTGCTAAGTGCAAGTTTTTGATGTTTTTACGGACAACATCAATATCAATATTATTAACGGTTATCTGATTCATCAATAATTAGTTTGTTTTTTGGCTAGTTCAAGAATGTCTGTTTTCTTATCATCATCTATTCCAAATTGTTTCAAAACCTTTCCGATTGCAATTTTGACCTCTTTTTCTTTAAAATTATCACCTATCCAATTCGCCCGTTTGGTGGTGATAATGGCATCGTCTAAAGCAATGGCTATTGCTTCATTTTTGTCCAGATAGTCAAATAATGCGCGTTTGGCGTTAGTATTTATTGCAGTTGGGTAAATATCAATTTCGCCGTCAACTACTTTTTGGGTTAATTCAACAATTTTCTCAAGATATTTCTCGTAATTTATTTGCTCATTTCTCAGTTGTTCTATTAAATCGTTGAGTCGTTTTGAAAGTTTTTCAAAATGGACAGGATTGGAAACGCTTTTATCAATTAGAACTTTTCGCAAGTTGTTTTCAATGGTTTCGGCAACGGCTTCTTTGTTTTCCCGAATACCTTTTGGCAATGATTTAACGGCATCTGCTCCGCGTTCAACAATGAGCTGAATGAGCGTAAAATCTTCGAGTCCGGGCAGTTTCTCGCTGTCATCGGCGGCGATATACATATCCAACAAATGACGCATATCAGCTTCGTAGCCTTTAAGGTCAACAAAATCACCGCTTGAAATCATTATTTCTTCGCGTGTCTTTTCGTAAAAAGCTACTTCTGCTTTTACTTTCTCAATCTCGTGCGGTTTGTAACCGATTTCTTGGCTGTCTAAATCTGTGGCAATATCGGCATAGGCTCGAAGTAATGCTGAAACAGCTTTGTAAAGTGCGGTTCGCTTTGGTTCATTATTTTTCGCCAGGTCTTTGTCGGTTGTGTCTTTTCCACAGAAATAATGTCTAAATGCCTTTTGGTCTTTTGGCGGCTCAACTGCTTCACAAATAAGTTTGACTTGGTTTAGGGCTTCTTCCAGACGTTCTTTGCCTTTTTTAAGCCGTTCTTTAAGCAAACCTTCGATGTCGGCTTTTTCGTAGTTTTCAAAGGCTTCGGAAGTATAATTGGCAACTGCTGTTTCAAGGCTTCGGAAAAGGTCTTTGTAGTCAATGATGTAACCGTATTCTTTATCTGCTCCATCAAGCCGATTAACTCTACAAATAGCTTGAAAGAGTCCGTGATCTTGCATTTTTTTGTCAATGTAAAGATAAGTTGCCGAAGGTGCATCAAATCCTGTCAGCAGTTTATCAACGACAATCAGCAATTTCATTCGGGCGGGTTCTTTTTTGAACTTTTCTTTAGCTTCCTTTTCAAATTTCTCAACATCTTTGCCGTTGAGCATTTGCTCGTAAATTTTGTATTTGCGAAACTTTTCTGTCATTAGAGCATTGCCCGTGTGTTCGTCTTTGATGTCTCGGATACTTGGTTTGTATGACGTAATAATTGCACATTCGGGCAAACCACTGCTTTGAAAAATCTCATAGAATTTACAAGCCTGATAAATGCTGCCCGAAACTAAAATTGCGTTGCCTCTGCCATTGTTCAAACGGTCTTTTGTGCCGAAATCGAAAATAATATCGTTGGCAATTTTCTCCAGACGTTCTTTTGAACTTAAAAGTTTCTGCATTGTTCCCCATTTTTCTTTGAGTTTTTCTTTGGCGTGTTCGGGTAAATTTCGGGTTTTTGAATCAAACCAATCATCAATGCGAGATTGTGAAGTTAATCTTTGCGGAATTTTTCTGGCTTCGTAACGTAAATCGAGAATCACTTTATCTTTGACGGCATCATCAAACTTGTAAGTGTGAATGTAACGCCCGAAGGTTTGCAAACTTGTCAATTTATCTTTTTTGAACAACGGTGTTCCCGTAAAACCAATAAATAATGAATTTGGCAGAATCTTTTTCATTGCTTCGTGAAGTTTGCCGGATTGGGTGCGGTGGCATTCGTCAACAAAAACGTAAATATCGCCTTTTGGTGAAAAGCCGTCTGAAAAGTTTTGATTCAATTCTGCAATAAAACTCTCAAGGTCGGCTTCTTCTTTGTTTTTGAATTTGTGAATTAGCGAACAAATAAGCCAATTTTGTTCATCATTTAGTTTGTTGAATAAATCTTTGCCGTTTTTGGTGCGGACAATTTTATTGCCGACATCCATAAAAACGCCTTCGATTTGTTCATCTAATTCGATGCGGTCTGTAATTATCAAAATGCGAGAGCCTGTTTTGTTTTCGCGTATCCAATCGGCAAGCATTGTCATAGTCAAGGATTTGCCTGAACCTTGCGTGTGCCAAATGATTCCGCCTTCGCGTCTGTTGATAAACTCTTGGGCGGCTTTGACTCCGAAATACTGATTTGGACGACAGATTTTCTTTTTTCCGCCATCGAACACTACAAAATCTTTAATGATTTCGAGCAAACGCTCTTTTTTACACATTTGCGAGAGTGAATTTTCGAGTAAGTTTTCGTGTGGATTTGTTTCGTTTTCTTCTTTCCACGTCCAATAATTAGTTTCTTCAGTTTTGGTTGTGCCGTAACGAAGTCCTTGCGTATCATTTCCCGCCATTACGAGTTGGATAGTGGAAAAGAATTGTTGGATAAAATAGCTTTCCTGATTGCCGATATTTTGCCTAATGCCTTGTTCAACCGAAACGGAGCTTCGTTTTAATTCCAACACGGCAAGCGCAATTCCATTGATATAAAGCACAATATCGGGGCGTTTGTCGTTTT
Source organism: uncultured Acidobacteriota bacterium (assembly GCA_937863115.1). Classification (GTDB taxonomy): domain Bacteria; phylum Acidobacteriota; class Blastocatellia; order Pyrinomonadales; family Pyrinomonadaceae; genus CALMEH01. The sequence goes on along the minus strand of CALMEH010000497.1, from coordinate 3,482 downwards.
CGCCTTTGACCGTTACCTCTTCGGCAAATGCAAAATGATTATTTTTAGGCGTTTCCCAATCAATCAAATGAACTGAAATGTTGTTTTGCCCCGCAACAAGGTTGAAATTTACGCCATAACGCAAACGAATGTAGAACTCTTTATTAGCTTCATACAATCCTTTGCTTCGGTCATCGGCGATTTTCTTCGCTTCGTAAATGGTCTTTTTGATAACTTCTTCGCTGTAACCTTTTTTGTCTAAAAACTTACGAAGTTCTTTTTCTTCGATGTTGCTGTTTATGCGGTCATACTGCCAATTTCCAAGATATTGATAATTCAATTCATTGCGGAAGAATTTGACAATGCGGTTTTGGGTAGCTCGTTCTGATTGTCCAATTTGAATTGCATCCATAATTTTGGCGAAATAAAAAGCCCGATAATTTATCGAGCCTTTTGGGAAAAAGTTTTAAGTAGTTAGCAAGCCGCCGCGTGACTCAGAACGCTATTTGGAACAAAAGAATAAGCTGCCGGATTATCGGCGGGAATTTTGAAACCTATTTCTTCATCAATTCGATTTTCCACGCTGGTAATTCTGCCCGAAATATTTTGTTGAATATGGGTGTCGTTCTTTTCTTCGAGCAATCTAAAATAAAGATACCTGATTAAAGCATCGGCTTGTTTGCTCATTGGTTGACGGTCATTTTCCCAACGTGAAACATTGGTTTTGTCGGTTTTCATATACGAAGCCCATTCCGCCGCAGTTAATCCTAACTGTTTGCGTAAAAATTTAACTTCGATTCCTGTCAAAGTATGCGGTTTAAGAGCAACGGCTTCGCCAATCATTTCATACAAACGAAGGATTGAGGGAATAATCGGAAACCGTTCGCCGCATTTTTTGCAATGAGCAACTTTGATTCCGCCTAAATAGACGTTTGGGAGTCCGCATTCTTTGTAGTGATACAGAGCCACTTTTTTAATTTCAGGTTTATTTGGACAAATGTAACACATTGATTTTGCTTCCTAACAAACTAAACTCTAAACCAATCGTGTTTTCCCCGTCAATAATTCCTGCATCATTCCTTGCTTTAACGCCTGATACTTTGCCCGTTTCGCTTCCAACGCTTCGATTTCCGAGTCCATTTCGCTCAAGATTTCGGCGATGGCTTTTTGTTCGGTAAGTGGTGGAAAAGGAATTTCATACGCCCCAATTTGCGGAGCAGTTAGTTGTGGAACGCCTGTGCTTTCAATCACGAATTCAATTCGATTGTTAATGAATTCAGAGACAAAAAAACAATCTAAAGGTTTCGTAGGATGTAAAACCAGAACACGACCGATTGCAGTAAATTTATGATTTCTAAAGTTTGTAACACCAAGAGTTCCTCGTGCCGTAACTGTCAAAGCATTTTCTCTATAGACAAAATACGAACTGTAGCCGTATAAACCTTTGTTTGCAATCGAATTGGAATAAATTGGATATTGATGTTTTTCATCTTTAATTTCAGATGAATGTTTTGGAATAAAATCTCCACCCGCAGAAATTTCAAAAATCTCGCCCAACTTTTTCGTTTCCCAATCGCCGTGAAAGCCTTGTAAGCGTTTTTTGCCTGTCAATAACAGCGACATTGTGCCTTGTTTGATGTTTCGCTTTTTGGCAATAAGTTCGTCTAAGGAAGTAATCAACGCATCAACATCGCTCAAAACTTCGGAGATTGCTTGCTGTTCGGGAAGTGGGGGAAGTGGAAGTAAAGTTTCACCAAAACTAGATTTATTGATAATCGGAACTGCTTGTTCAGAAGCTGATGCCTTAATCTTCGGTGCTAAAAGGTTTAGATTGTAAAAGATAAAATCCGTTGAATAACTGAGATTTGGAAAAACGGCATTTATTTGTTGGTTTGAGGTTAATTCATTTAAAGAAACTGCGGATTTTCCAATTGTCGAACCAATACAAGTAAAGAGAATTGAGTGTTTCGGAAACCTTCTTGATAGCTTAAAACCCTTTCGAGAAAGTTTTTTTTCAGTATCAAAAACATATTTTGCTTTTCCAATGTCTGCCGGACTAACAAACAGATATTCATCACCATAATTAGTTAAATCGTTTGTTGGCGGAGTATTTCCAGTTGCTATTTCGGCAATTTCACTTAACTTCCTAACTTCCCAATCTTCGGGAATAATGCCGACATCGGTTTGTTTATAGCCTTTTTTTAGTTCGTGATTATTCATTTGAGATTATTCTGCTTTGTCTAAAACGTATTTCTTAAACCACAAAGGCAAATTGTCGTCTTTAATTTCAATGGTTTCGGCGTTGGTAATTTCAGCCAGCCAACGCACTTTGTGTTCCGAATTATCAAAAATATAAGCCCGATTTGAATTTTTTACGGCATCAAAAAGCAAATCCAAAGAACGATAATAACGAGTTGTAATTTTATCGGTCGGAACATTATGTCCGCCTGCTTTGACACGATTACGAACACGGGAAACATTGATAATCGGGTTATTTGTCGCTACAAAATAAAGATATGTTCGATAACCGAATTGTTGAGCCTTGGCAAGAAACTCTACTTTGTCAGGCGAAGACATTACCGTTTCAAAGGTAAAAGATTGTCGGGCAAGAATTAACTTTTGGCGAATAAAATCAGCCGCGACCGAAGCAAAATAGGCATTTACATCAACCGCAAAAAAGTCTAATTTGTCATCGTTAAAACTCAATTCTGCGGCTTGGTCAAGCAAATCTGCTTTTGCCAGCAAAGTTGAGTTGTGAAAAAAATCAAGTATCTCCTTCTTTTCGGTTTTTACGCCGTAAGCATCCAAATCTAAAAAATCACGGTTCTTTATTTCCGCCTCAATTTCATCGGGATTGATGTAAATTCCCAATAAACTTGGTTTAATCAAAGATTTGACGGTGCTTTTACCCGAACCGTTTGGACCCGCAAACATCCGCAATCTCGGCGTATTATCTAAAAGATTCATTTTAGTTTGATAATTTGACCTTTTTTCATTTTGAATGATGGATCAGCTTTTTCGATAATCTTAAAAGTCCCGTCGGGAAAAACTTCTTTGATACAGTCATTTTCGGAAATCATCACGCTATTGCCCGAAGCCAATGTTTGCCAATAGGCTTGTTTCGTGGCGGCTTCGGCTAATTCGGGAATAAACTGTTCCAAATAATCAATCGTTTTTTCATCAAGCTGTGCCATAGTTATTTAATTATACCGCAAATCCCATCTTGGCTAAATGTCCGCTAACTTTGCTTTCCAAATCTTCAACCTTTCCGGCGATCTGAGGCAAAGGCGTTTCGTATCGTGTCGCTAAGGTTTTAATACGCCCGGTCAGATTTTGCGAGATGCGTTCAAGTTCGCCGGTGACGGCATTTTCAATCGTCTGCATCCATTTATCATCAACCACCAAAACCTTAATTTCATCTTCGGACAATACTTTGTATTTGGCGGAAACTTTGCGGTCAAGTTCGGCTTTGGCATCTTTAACCCGTTTATTGGCAACGGCTT
>CALMEH010000496.1 GCA_937863115.1 uncultured Acidobacteriota bacterium | reverse complement strand
AGAGACATCAGATTTTTTACCAATGGCGACCACTTTTGAGTGATGAAAAAGATAATTTTTTCTGCGAGCTTGCCATCAATTCTCAAGCGAACACAATAGTAACGCACAACGTCAAAGATTTTTTGTATATTACAAAATTCGGGATACAAGTTCTGACACCACAAGAATTTTTGCGGATAATTGGAGAAATAAAATGAGCGTTTTAACAATAGATTTCCCTGAAACTTTATCAGAAAAATTGAGTAATTTAACCGGAAAAAATAAATCTGAAATGGAAAAATTCGTTTTAATTGCAGTTGCTTAAAAAATTGGATTATTTGGAAGAATGGGCAAATCGCGGAAATCTTAATGACTTTGAACAAATTCTTTCAAAAATCCCAAAATAGAGCCTAAAGAAATAGATAAAATCCGATGAACAAGCGTTGGAACATACTCAAACACGACCGCGAACAACTCATCCCTTTGTCGCAATCATTAAAAGTTTCTCCTTTGATCGCCGCTCTGCTTATTTCGCGCGGTTTTGACACGCCCGAAAGCGCGTATAAATTTTTAAATCCTTCGCTTGACGATTTGCACGAGCCGAATCTGCTCAAAGATATGGAAAAATCTGTTGCGCGGATTTTGAAAGCTGTCGAAGATCAAGAAAAGATTTTGATTTGGGGCGATTACGATGTTGATGGCACGACCGGAACCGTAGTTTTGCGAAAAGCACTCGACATAATCGGCGCACAAACCGGATTTCACGTTCCGAATCGTTTTACGGAAGGCTACGGTTTGAACATTCCCGCGCTTGAAAAAGCGAAGGAACGCGGCTACGGTTTGGTGATTACGGTCGATTGCGGTTCGACGGCGTTTGAGCCGATCGCTTGGGCGCAAGAAAACGGAATGGACGTTATCGTAACAGACCATCATTTGACCAAAGACGAAGGATTGCCGAATGCTTTTGCGGTCGTCAATCCGAATCAACCGGACGATGAATATCCCGACAAGAATCTCGCCGGAGTCGGTGTGGCGTTCAAACTCGCGCACGCACTTTTGCGCGAAAAAGGCAAAGAACATATTATCAACGGCTTTTTGAAAGTCGTTGCAATCGGCACGGTTGCGGACATTATGAATCTTTCCGGCGAAAATCGTGCGATTGTAAAACTCGGCTTGTTGGATTTGCCGAAAGCCAAGAATTACGGGCTGAAAGCGTTGATGGAAGTTGCCGATTGCAAGTCTGAAATGACGAGTTATCACATCGGTTTTCGCATTGCGCCGCGAATAAATGCCGCTGGCAGAATGGACGTGGCGCGGCAAGTCGTCGAACTTTTTGAAGCCGAAACTTTTGAAAAAGCGCGTGAACTTGCCGAAATTTTGGACAGCCGAAATCGTGAACGCCAAAAAGTTCAGATGGAAATTACTGCGCTCGCTTTGCAGGAATATTTAGACGTTGGCGCAAGCGATACACAAGCGCATTTTGCCGTCGTCGCGGGTGAAGGTTGGCATCGCGGCGTGATTGGCTTGGCGGCTTCGAGAATTTCGGAAAAATTGCATCGTCCGTCAATCGTCATCTCGCTTGAAAATGGCATCGGACACGGAAGCGCGAGAAGTATTTCAAATTATCATCTTTTGCAAGGTTTAGATTCGTGCGGCGATTTGATGGAACAATACGGCGGACACGCCGCTGCCGCCGGAATGAAAATTTCTGCCGAAAACATTGATGATTTGCGCGAAAAATTAAATGCCCACGCGGCAAAAACTTTGACGGCGGAAGATTTGATTCCCGCACTCAGAATTGACGCGGAAGTTTCATCAAAAACGCTGGATTTATCAATCGTCGAAGAACTCAAACTGCTCGAACCGTTCGGTGCGGGAAATCCGAAACCGATTTTTGCGACGAAAGATTTATTTTTAACGCAAGAACCTTGGGTAATGAAGGAAAAACATCTGAAATTAAAACTCGCCGATTCAAACGGCAAACAATTTGAAGCCGTCTGGTGGGACGGCGTTGAAAAATCAAAAAAGCAAACTCTCGTGCCCAAAACACGCATCGAATTAGCTTATTCGCCCGAGGCAAACAGTTGGCAAGGAAATACTCGTTTGCAGCTTGTGGTGGAAGATTTGAGAACGGATAATTAATTTAGTGGCTGAAATAAAACGTCAAAACATTAAAACATTACAACGCCGCGCTAATTTGCCGAAATATTTTCGGATTGGCGCGATTGTTGCGCTGAGTTTGACGATTTTGATTGTCGGAATCGGGCTTTATCGGGCGCGGAATTTTGAAACCTTTAGAATGAAAAGTTTTCCGACCGAATTATCGAAAGATGTTATTGCCACTGTCAACGATTACGAGCGCACGGAAACCGAAGGCGATGTCAAAAAATATTACATAAAAGCTGATAAAGCAACCACTTTTGCCGACAATCATCAAGAAATGGAGAATGTTTATCTCGAAGTTTTTGATGATAAATCAGACAAATTAGACAAAATTTCCGCAAGCAAAGCGATTTATATTCCGGCGACAGACGGAACAAAAAATTTTACGGCTTTTCTTGCCGGCGCGATAAATGTTTTGACACGCGACGAATTGCAAATAAAGACCGAACAGGCGACTTATAAAAAAGAAACCGAAACGATTGAAGCCGAAGAAACAGTCGAATTTTCGCGTGAAAATGTTTCGGGAAAATCCTTCGGCGCGATTGCGAAAATTCAGGAACAAACGCTTGAATTATTGAAAGATGTCGAGATTGAAACTGTCGGCGGCGAAGGCGAATTTGCGAAAGTTAAATTTGCGAAAATAACGAGCGGACACGCATTTTTTAATTTGCCGGAAGAACGCATCGAGTTTAGCGAAAATGTTTTTGTAAATGTTGTGCCTAATGGAAATGCAGGCGAATTATCACAGCCGTCCGAGATAAAATCCGATAAGGCAACGGCTTATTTTACCGAAAAACAGTTGAAGAAAATTGATTTAGACGGCAATGTTTTCATTTATCAAAAACCGTTGGGAAATTCGCCGAAATGGTCGAAAATCAATGCGGATCGCGCTGTTGTCGAGATTCAAAAAGAAGTCAAACGCATCGAACTTTTTGATAATGTCCAAATCGAAACGACGCAAAATGAAGCAAAACCGACGCGGATAAAATCTGGCTACGCGCTTTATGAAAAAGACATTGATAAATTTACGCTCGATAATGGCGTTGAAATAATCACGATTGAATCAAATCAACCTGCCGTAATTACTTCAAACGACGCGGTTTATGAACAAACGAGCGGCAAAATTTATTTGAACGGAAACGCGGAAATCACCAACGGCGGAAATTATGTCAAAGGCGATAAAATTACGGCGGAGCTGTTCGCGTCAAAGAAAATAAAGTCGGCGCACGCTTTCGGAAATGCGTTTTTGCGTCAAACGGACTCGGAAAAATCTGCGGAAATTTCAGCAAACGAATTGAATGCAACATTTAACGAAAACCAAAAAATGCAGACGGCAAAAGCCTTAGGCAATGCGTATTTGCGTCAGAAAACCGAAGAACGCACGACGGAAATTTCGGCAAATGAATTAAACACGACATTTAACGAAAATCAGCAAATTCAGACGGCAAACGCCATCGGGCAATCAAATGCGGTTTTGATTCCGGCGCAGGCGACTGAATATTCAAAAGTTACGCTTTCCGCGCCGAATGCGATTCGCCTTAATTTTCGTGAAAACGGTTTGCTAGAACAGATGCAAACCGACGGGCGCACGACGATTTTGATGAATGCGCCGAATAACAAAGCCGACGCGGCGAACAAAAAATTGACTGCCGACACGGTGAAAACTTATTTTCACCCGAACGGCAAAGATTTATCGAAAGCCGAAGCCATCGGAAATGCCGAACTTTATGTCGAACCGCTTCGGGCATCGGCGGAAAATTATAAAACGACGATAAATGCGGCGCGATTTGATTGCGATTTTTTCGATGTCGGAAATAATGCAAAATTTTGTAACGCGCAAACAAAAGCGAAACTCGTTCGCGTTCCGACTATTCCGGCGGAAACTCGCGGCACACAGACTTTGATTGCCGATAAATTGAACGCACAATTTAATCAAAATACGCAAGACATCGAACGAATGGAAGCGTCGGGAAATACAAAATTTTCGGAACTCGACCGCAACGGAATTGCTGAAAACATTACGTTTACGGCAAACGATGAAGTAGTTCGTTTGCGCGGCGGCGAGCCGACAGTTTGGGATTCGCAGGCGCGTGCAAAGGCGAACGAAATTGATTGGGATACGAAAAACGATAAATCTTTTCTTCGCGGAAATGTTGCCACAACTTATTACAGCCAAAATCAAACCGGCGGCGCAACGCCTTTCGGCAGTGCAAAATCGCCGGTGTTTTTAACCTCGGCACAAGCAGAATTTGACCACAAAGCCGAAACCGGACTTTATACGGGAAATGCGCGGGCTTGGCAAGACGATAATTATGTTCGCGCCGAAAAATTATTTTTACAGCAAAAAGAAGGAAAACTTTATGGCGAAGGCAATGTGCAGAGCGTTTTATACGATATGAAGCGCAATGAAAACGGCAAAATTTCAAATGTTCCGGTTTCGGCTTCGTCCCAAAAGATTTATTATTTTAAGGTAAATAATGTTTTGCGATACGAAATCGATGTTGATATTCGGCAGGGAACTGATAGAATTACAGCCGGAATTGCGAATATTTATTTGAATAAGAGTAACGAATTTTCCAAAGGAATTATTGAAAATAATGTTGTCGTAACACAACCGAACCGCCGTGCTTTGGGTGATTGGGCGCAATATACGGCGGAAAACGAAATTGTGATTTTACGAGGAAATCCGGCGCGCGTCGAAGACAGCGAAAGCGGCACTTCGCAAGCCGCGCAATTAACAGTTTCAATGCGAACCAAACAGGTTTTGAGCGAAGGTAAAACGAACCAAACAAATACGGGGCGAACAAGAACTGTTTATAAGGTGAAACCGCAATAATTGGAGCGCGGACGGCTCGCCCGCGCGTGATCGAAAACAGGAATTTAACAAAACAAACGAAATTTTACTCGCGGACGAGCCGTCCGCGCTCCAATTTAATTGAAATTTTTTAAACGAAAAGAAGATAACTCTGCAAACGGTAACGGCAATCACGCGCCTGCCGATTCTCTTGCCGCGCAGAATTTGCAGAAAACTTATGGGCGGCGGCGCGTCGTTGACGATGTTTCGCTGTTTGTCGAGCAGGGCGAAGTTGTCGGGCTTTTGGGCGCGAACGGTGCGGGAAAAACGACGACTTTTTATATGATGACCGGACTCGAACGCGCCGAAAAGGGCAAGATTTTTTTGAACGGTCAGGATGTTACTACGCTTCCGATGTATCTTCGGTCGCGTTTGGGTTTGGGTTATTTGCCGCAAGAACCTTCGATTTTTCGGAAACTTTCCGCCGAGCAAAATATTCTCGCCGTTTTGGAAACTATGAAAATGAAACGTGCCGAAAGATTTGCGCGGCTTGATGAGCTTTTGGAAGAATTCGGCGTTACGCACGTTCGCAAAACTCGCGGCGATGCGCTTTCGGGCGGCGAACGTCGGCGCGTTGAAATCGCCAGATGTTTGGCAAGCGAACCGGAATATATTTTGCTCGACGAACCGTTTGCCGGAATTGACCCGATTGCGATTGACGATATTCGGGAAATTATTCTTTATCTGAAAAATCAAGGCATCGGAATTTTGATAACCGATCATAACGTCCGCGAAACTCTCGGAATCACCGACCGCGCTTATATTATGGCGGAAGGAAAAATATTAAGAACCGGCGCACCTGCCGAACTCGTCGAAGACGAAGACGTAAGGCGGCTTTATTTGGGCGATAGATTTAGTTTGTAAATTTGTGAGAACCGTGAGCGGTAGCGAGGCTATTGAATAAGCCATTCGCTACCGCTCACGGTTCCCACAAGTTTAAGGCGCAATCGTAATATCAGGTGCGGTTACGGCATCGTTCACCAAGACGAACTGCGAATTATTCACAAAAGTAAATATTTTACTTGCAGCGGTAACTTGATAAACTTGTCCGACATTTACATTATCAAAACGATAATAACCGAACGGATTTGTTGTTGTGCGGATTGTATTTCCGCTGTTTGAGGTCAAAAGCACCGTAACTTTTGAAGAAAATGCACCATTTGGTGAAACGATTCTGCCGAAAACCGAAGTTGTTGAAGGCGAAACATAAAGACGATAATTGACCAACGCTGAATTTGCTCCGGCAATATTTACTCCGAAATCAAACACTCCGGCTTGTGTCGGTGTGCCGCTGACATTGGCAATAATGCCGCCGGTGTTGACTGTTATGCCAATAGGCAAACTGCCGCCACTTTGCGTGTATGTAAAACTTCCGATATTTGAAGTCAAAATTTGCGAATAAGATTGATTATTCACCGCAACAGGAAGAACTGCGCGATAACTTGATGATTCTTCAAACGCGCCGATGTCAACATTTGCGCGGGTTGCGCCGCGTTGGTCGGTTGCAATCGCAACGGGCGGATTATTTGCCGCACAACTTAAATCAATTACACAATTTTGCCCACCATTGAGCGCGGGCGACATCGAAAGAAGCGAGTGTGTCAGACCGATTCCGCCGTAATTGCCCAAAGGGGCAAGAATCGGATTGGTGTTTTGCAAATCCGCCGCCACCCAACCTGTCGAACCGAGAACATTGCCGATAATGTTATTGCCTTCGGAATTAACCGGACCGAAAGCATCGGGCGAAGCCGCCACGCCATTGTTACCCGCGATAATCGTGTTGCGGATGATAAGCGAATTTGTTCCGGTTCGGTGCAAACCGCCGCCGCCCACGCCGGAAGAATTGCCCACGATGGTGGTGTTGGTCATATTCAAGCTCGTGCCGTTGAAATAAACGCCCGCGCCCGTTCCCGCTGAAGCGGTATTGCCTGAAACAGTCGAATTTGTAATCGTAACCGTGCCGTTTGCCTGAATCGCTCCGGCAATGCCGGTCGCGGTTGTCGTGTTATTTGAAATTGTCGAATTTCGGACATTTAGAAAAGATGTCGAAAAATTTTGCAACGCCATCCCAGAACTCGTTGATGAATTGTTTGTAAAAAGACAGTTCACCAGCGTCAAATTCGCCGCAACAGCCGGTCCGGTCGAAGCGGCATTGTTCATCGCGCCGCCATTTGCCGCCGCATTTCCGGTAAAAACCGAATTGCTAATGGTCATCGTTCCGCCGACGTTATAAATCGCGCCTCCGCGTCCGGTGTTGGTTGCGCCCACGCCCGTTCCGCCGGTAAATCTCAGATTATGCAGATTAACGACGACATTTGCGCCACTCGCAAAAATTCGGCTGGCGTTGTTGCCGCTGATAGTTGTTTTATCAGAACCTGTTCCGAAAATCGTCAGCGAACCGTTATTTGCAAAAACAATCTCCGAACCGCCAAGCGTAATCGTTTGCGCTGAATTGAAAAGCGTTCCGAAAATAATCGTATCATTGTCGGGTGTAGCATTTGCCGCCACGACAGCTTCACGCAAACTGCAATCCGTGTCGCAAGTTCCGTCATTTGTGTCGACAGTTTTCGTAACCGTATAGACTGCACCGAAAACCGCCTGACCTAAACCGATTGCTAAAATTAAAGAAATGGCAATTTTGCCGAGTTTTTTCATAATGTTTATTTCCCTCTAATGTTAATTGTCTTGCTTTTATGACAATTCTAACCTTTAATGACGCAGATAGCAAAAAAAGCGTGGACGAATCATCCACACTTTTTTTAAGAAATAGTTGTTTTCGGTTATTTTATTGGTGAGTTAAATTCTTAATCATTAATAAATCGGTTTGTGCGTCTGAGCCTAATTGAAAAACGTGTTGACCGATAATGCGAAATCCGTGTTTTTCGTAAAATCTTTGCGCCCGTGGATTAAATTCCCACACGCCGAGCCACATCGCATCACAATTTAATCGTTCGGCAAGTGCAAAACTTTCATCCATTAATTTTGCGCCGACACCGCTACCCAAAAATTTTTGGTGCGAATAAAGTCTGGAAAGTTCAATCGGTTTTTCGGCTTTAATTGTTTCTTCGTGGCTTTCGAAAATCAATTTTGCATAACCCGCAGTTTCATCTTGGATTTCGGCAATTAAAAAAACTGTTTGTTTATCGGCTAATTCAATTTTAATTTGTTCCAAACTGAAAGCCTTTAACATATAATCCGCCATATCTTCGGGCGAATTTTTCGGATGTTCGTGAAATGCGTCCCAAAATGTTTGGTAACACAAATCGCGGAGCATTTCGGCATCTTTTTTTGTCGCTTGGCGGATATTTATGGCTAACATTTTCTTGAAATCATTTGGCAAAACGGCTATGTTTCCACCATTCGATAGTTTTTTTCAAGCCTTCCTCCAAACCGTAGATTTTTTCGTAGCCGAGATATTCAATGGCTTTTCGATTGTCGGCTTGCGAATGTTTTACATCACCGCGCCTTTCAGGTTGGTAATCCGCTTGAACATTAGGTTTATCGGTAATTTTTTTTAGAACTTCGAGCAGTTCATTCAGCGAAATTCTTTCGCCGTTAGCGCAATTCATCACTTCGCCGATGCCTTTTGTTGTTTGCGCGGCTTTGATGTTGGCGTTGACTACATTTGCAATATATGTGAAATCTCTCGATGTTTCACCATCACCGAAAATAACGGGGGTTTCATCTTTCATCAGTGCATCAATAAAACGCGAAATTACGCCTGAATACATTGAAGAAGGATTTTGGCGCGGTCCGAAAACATTAAAATAACGAAGCGCAACGGTTTCAATGGCATAAACATTTGAAAAAACCTTACAATAATATTCGCCAATTAATTTCGCCGCTGCGTAGGGCGAAAGCGGAGAGGTAAGCATCGTTTCTACTTTCGGCAAAACCTCTGTATCACCGTAAGCACTGCTGGAAGCTGCGTAAATAAGGCGTTTTACGCCCGCATTTTTTGAATTTAAAAGCAGATTGAAAGTTCCATTGACACACGCTTGGTGAGTTTCAGCAGGATTTTCGACTGAACGCGGAACGGATGGCAATGCGGCTTGATGAAACACAATTTCGACATCTTGCAGAGCTTTTTGCAAGACCGTATCATCATTTATATCACCTTCGACAAAATCAAAATTACCTTTGATTTCTTCCAAATTTTCACGAAAACCGGTTACAAAATTATCAATAATGACAACTTTCGCACCTTCTTTTATTAATCCGTCCGCAAGATTAGACCCAATAAATCCTGCTCCGCCCGTGATTAAAACTTTTGTAGTAATTGACATAAATTCTTAGAAAAGAAGAAGGAAAGAAGATGAGATTTCCGCATCGCAGAAATTACTATTTTTATTGTAAGTTACAAATTAAATAAACTCACAATTTCTCGACTTCTCATTTCCCCATTTCTTTCTTTTATCGTCCGACTCCGACATATTCACAGCCGAGTTCTTTCATAGTTTGCGGTTCGTAAATATTTCTGAGATCCACGATTTTGGGCAATTTCAGAAGCGATTTTACTTTGTTCATATCGAGTGCGCGAAACTGATTCCATTCCGTAATAATGACCAAAGCATCGGCATCTTTAATGGCATCGTATTCATCCGAAGCATATTCGATGTCGGTCAAACTGTGTTTGGCTTCTTCCATTGCTACAGGATCAAAGGCTTTTACTTTCGCGCCGCGTTTTTGCATTTCTTTGATAATATCCGTTGCCGGAGATTCGCGCATATCGTCGGTTTCGGGTTTAAACGAAAGACCTAAAACTCCGATTTGCTTTCCATTTAAATCGCCGACAAGTTTTTCGATTTTGGGTAGCATCATCTGACGCTGCAAATCATTTGCTTTAATAACAGCGTCAACAACCGAAGTTTCCACGCCAAATTTATCGCCTACTTTCGTAAAGGCTTTGGTATCTTTCGGGAAACACGAACCGCCGTATCCAGGACCCGGATGAAGAAATTTGCGCCCGATGCGGTTGTCCATTCCCATTCCGCGGGCAACATCGTGAACGTCGCACCCGATAGCATCGCAAAGATTGGCGATTTCGTTGATAAAAGTAATTTTTGTCGCCAAAAATGCGTTCGCCGCATATTTTATAAGTTCCGCCGCTTCGAGCGAAGTAATGACTACAGGCGTTTCTATCAAATAAAGCGGGCGATATAAATCTTTCATAATGGCAATCGCGTCCGGTTCGTTGCTTCCAACGACTACTCGGTCAGGGCGCATAAAATCGTCAATCGCTGCCCCTTCACGCAAAAATTCGGGATTTGATGCCACACCGAAATTGGTTTTTGTCGTTTGATGTTCGGAAACGAATTCACGAAGCCATTTGCCTGTGCCAACAGGAACAGTTGATTTTGTTACCAAAACTTTGTAACCATTCATTGTTTCGGCAATATCTTTGGCGGCTTGCTGATAGTAACTCATATCGGGCGAACCGTCTTCCTTCGGCGGCGTTCCGACAGCCAAAAAGATAACCAATGCTTGCTCAACCGCCGATTTTATATCGGTTGTAAAATGTAACCGTCCGGCTTTAAAGTTTTTTTCGACAATCGTATCGAGTCCCGGTTCGTAAATTGGCATTACATTATTTTTCAAACCCTCGATTTTCTTTTCGTCAACGTCAACACAAGTAACTTCAACGCCGAATTCGGCAAAGCAAGCACCTGTGACCAATCCTACATAACCTGTTCCAATAACTGCTATATGCATAAAAAATCTAATTATAAGGGGAAATTCCGAAAAGTGAAAATGCAAATATTATTTATTATTTAATTCTGCAAAAGTATTAAAACCATTGTTTCCCCCCTCCCGGTTTTATTTTATACTTGTTCAATTATTCACAAACTTACACAAAAATTACGGGACACGTTACGCTGAACATGACCCGTAATTTTCTATAAACAAATTTTGAAGAATGAATTAACGAACAGGGCTGACAACTACTGTGCCACCGCCAATTGAAATATCCGAATCATTCCCGCCTAAAAGAACTGCAGTTCCGATGCCGACACCTGCACCGATTAAAATCGCAGCAAGCGCACCAGCACCGAGTCCAAGAACCGGAGTTTTAACTCCGCTACCGGGGCGAACACAAGGTTTGCAACCTGTTTGTGAGAGATTTCCGGCAGTTGCCGAAGTTCCTGCCGCAACTTGCTTGTCATTGTTTCCGGTTCTCATTGTAACGAGTCCCGAAACCGTGTCAACGTGGGTATGCGAACATTCAACTTCAACCAAGAAGTTGTTAGCTTGTCCAGCATCTGCAATTGTGGTGGCATCGTTTGTCGCCACGCTAGTAGCAATTCCTGCAGCATTAGAAATGCGTGCCTTACCTTGGGTAAGAATACCAGTAATACTGTTATCGGTAAATCTTAAAGTGAAATTGGAATCTTCCAAAATTTCGATTTTACCAAGTTTACCTAAGCTGATGACAGCACTCGAATTTGCACCCGTTGTAATAACGCTACCGGAAATAACCGTTGAGTTTGAAACTGCGGTTTGTCCGTTGACGGTAACTTGTCCGGTTACCGTAATATCACCTGAGACGTTATTCGGGGCGGCTAAGGCGACCATCGAAGTAACGCACCAGATGGCAACTACGGTAAGAAGTGCAATATATTTTTTAATCCTATTTTTGCCGAGCATTTGATTTATTATCCTCCTCTATACAATCCAAAAAAATTCAAAAAGAACCGATTTACTATCTGACTGGACTGACAACAGTTGTGCCGCCACCCAATTCAATCCGGTTATTATCAGATGTTGCTGCAATTACAATACCTGCAATCGCACCACCAAAAACTGCCGCCCATATCCACCACGCGGAACCACCGTCGTCGTCATCGTCGTCTTGCTTTTTGCCGGAGGCGTTTGCGGTTTCACCGGCTTTCAAATTAAAAGTTTGACCGTTCAAGGTATTAACCTTTACATCGCCCGTAGCATTCAAAACCGTTAAACGTCCGGCTGAAAGATTGCCGCCGATACCGTTTTCGTTAAAGTTTATGCTGAAAGACGAGTTGGGGGCTAATTCGATTTTGCCGAGTTTGCCCAAATTGATAATCGCACTCGCATTATCGGGAGTGGTAATCGTGTTGGAACTAAAAATGGAGCGTCCGCTTTGAACGACTTCGCCGTTGACTTGCACGTTCACATTTTTTCCGGTTACCAACAATTCTGCGGCAATTTTATCGGTGCCGGCAAGAGCTACCATTGAGTAAGTTAAAAAGATTGATACTGCCAAACACATCGAAAGTGTTTTGCTAATCCAAGTTTTGCTGTTCATATTTCTCCTCTGTAATCGCTTTGAATCAATAATTTCAAAAAATCAAACCTTTGAATCTTATACGCGAAATATTCGTCAATGTCAATGAAAATTAAATAGAAATGCAAATTTAAGGCTAATTTTTACCATTATTTAGGTAAAAAGTTAAACCTTAGATTTAGAAATATTTATACCATAAAATTTACAAAAACAAAAAATGGATTTTACGAAAAATTTCAGCACTCTGAAAAAGTCTAATATTTTTAAGTTAAACTGAAGAATATTGAAGCATTATCTTTCACTTTTCGGTATTGTTAATTTAAGATTTTTAGTTTTCGATTACCTGTTTAATCACATGTAAATTGGTTCTAAATTGAAAAATAAAGTTAGTTTGAATTGAAAACAAAGTGATTTTCTCTTATAAGAGTATTTGTTGTTTTCGACTAAAAAAACTCATCAAAAAAAATATTTGTTTTACCTCGGAAATAAACAATTTCTGACTGAAAAAATTGCAAAATGGAAAAAATCGTATTAGCTGCGGATTTAGGCGGAACAAATTTGAGAATGGCGGCTGTGAATCGTCAAGGTAATGTTTTGTTTCGCACGCGCCGGTTAACACCGAAAGCGGATTTTGCAAATGAAATTGTTGCTTTATTTGTTGAAGCCGCAAATGAGTGTTTAGAGAATGTCAAAGAAAAAGCGAAAGTTTTCGCATTGTCGGCAGCAGTTCCGGCAATTTTGAATATCGAAGACGGGGTTATTTTGAAAGCCCCAAACATTCCTTTATTAAACGGTTTTCGTTTTTCGAAGGCTTTGGAAAACTCTTTAAATTTGCCGTGTGTTCTGGAAAATGATGCGAATGCGGCGGCGGTTGGGGAAAACTGGCTCGGAGCCTCGAAAAATTACCGAAATTCGATAATAGTAACACTTGGGACGGGCATTGGGGGCGGAATTATTATTGAAGGGAATGTTTTACGCGGGGTGGACGGAACTGCCGGAGAAATCGGACATATTTGCGTTGAACCGTTTGGTGTCCCATGCGGTTGTGGAAGTCGCGGGTGCGTCGAGCAATACGCCTCAGCAACTGCGATTGTGCGTTTAACAAAGGAGTTGGAAGCAAATTATCCTAAATCGAATTTGCAAGACTGCTCAAAACTTACGTCAAAAGATATTTACGAAGCCGCTTTGCAAGATGATGAACTTGCTATCGAAGTTTTTCGGAGACAAGGTTTTTATTTGGGCATTGCCTTGGCGGGGCTGATAAATGTTCTCAATACGGAAGTTATTGTAATCGGCGGTGGCGCGGCGGCAGGTTGGGATTTGTTTATTCCGCAGATGCTTGAACAAATTGACGAAAGGGCTTACCGCGAACCTTCAAGGCGGGCAAAAATTGTTCGCGCAGAACTTGGCGATGATGCCGGAATTTTAGGCGCAGCGCATTTGGCATTTAACAAGGTTTCCCGATTTTAGTTGCCGGATTCCTATTTTTTTGTTGCAATTTTCAGATTAAGTCTTAAAATTAAATGAGTTTCCAAACCGGAAACTTAAAACTAAATAAATTTAAATATAATTATGGATGTTTATCACAAAGTTTTAGTCAAACTTTATGACGCAACGGGCGGACGCGATTCGCAAGCAGTTGATTTTAAGGACTTAGTCAAAGGGCTTGGTTTCTTGGGCAATTATGAAGACGTAACTCAAAATTTGAGCAGTCAGGGATGGATTGCCGAAACGACGAAAGCTAATTTCGTAAAAATTACCCATTGGGGTGTTAAGGAAGCGCAAAAATCGCTTTCCGGTGATAGTGGCGTAGATGAATCGGCGCAACTGAAAAAATCCGCCAACCGTTTAAAAGAAGAAACAAAGCAATTTTTAATTTTAGTTGAAGAATTTGCGGGTGATGTTTCAAAGGAAAAATTAGCTTTAGTTGAAAAGAAATTCGGCGAAATAAATGCGGCAATCTCGAAATTAAAATCTGACATCTAATTTTACGCTTGCCAAGAGTGGAGTTATTCGGTATTATATTCGTTTCCTGCGATGCGTAGGGGCGTATCAAGTGGGTTTCGCGCCCACTTTTTATTTTGGGCAAAAGTTTTTATGAGCAAGCATTTGATAGAAGATAAAGTCCGCGAAATTGCTGCCCGTGTTGCCGAAGAAAACAAACTTGAATTGGTTCACGCCGAAACGGTCGGCTCAAAACATAATCCGATTATTCGGATTTTTATTGACAAACCCGAAGGAGTTTCGCATTCGGATTGCGAAATAACGAGCCGCGGTATCGAAGCGATTTTGGACTTGGATGAAACGATTTCGCCAACCTATATGTTGGAAGTTTCATCGCCCGGACTCGAACGCGAACTTTATAGTTTGCAGGATTTTGAAAAATTTACCGGGAATCTGGCGAAAGTGAAAACCGCTAAGCCGATTAACGGGCAAAAGAATTTTCGCGGTCGAATTGTCGGCGTAAAAGGCGAAGAAATTTTATTTGAAGACAAAACCAATGGGATTTCTAATTTCCCTTACAGTTCGGTCGTCAAAGCGAATTTAGAAATTGATTTAGAAGAAGAATTAAAACGTAAGTAGTCCGTTGTCCGCTGTCCGTTGCCGGTTGAAAAATTGCAAAGGACAATGGACAAAAGACAACTGACAAAAAGTATGACATCTATTGGGCAAAGCATTGAAGCATTGGTTTCGGAGCAAGGCATTGACCGTGATTTAATCATTGAAGCGATGATGGAAGCGGTGAAGGCGGCAGCTCGCAAACATTTCAAAACTGAGAAAACAGGCGAAATTATTCAAGTTGATTGGAACAACGAAGACGGCGTGATTGAAATTTCTTCGGAAAAAGAAGTTGTCGCCGAGGTCGAAGATGAAGCCACTGAACTTTCCCTCGTTGAAGCACAGGAGCTTGCCGGAGATGAAATCGAAATTGGCGATAAACTTTTAATTCCGAAAACCGAAGAACTCGGACGCATTGCCGCGCAAACCGCCAAACAAATTTTGGTGCAAAAAGTGCGCGAAGCCATCCGCGAAAAGGTTTATGAGGAATATGTTGACAAAATCGGAACGCTCGTCAACGGCTCAATTAAACGCTTTGAACGCGGCGATATTGTTATTGATTTAGGTAACAATCTCGAAGCCGTTTTGCCGAAAAAAGAACAAGCCCGCGGCGAATCATGGAATCAAGGTGAACGAATTCGCGTGGTTATCGAAGATGTTTCAAAGGAATTGAAAGGACAGCAGATCATTGTTTCACGCGCTTCCGCCGCATTGCTCAAGCGTTTGTTTGAAATGGAAGTTCCCGAAATTTACGATGATACAGTCGTGATAAAATCAGCCGTGCGCGAACCGGGCGACCGAGCAAAAATCGCTGTCGCTTCAAACGAAAAAGACGTTGATCCGGTCGGCGCGTGTGTCGGTATGAAAGGTTCGCGGGTGCAGTCTATCATTAAAGAATTGCGGGGCGAAAAAATTGACATTATCGAATGGTCGGATGAGCCTTCGGTTTTTGCGGCAAACGCTTTGAGTCCGGCGAAAGTTTCGCAAGTGCGGATTACGGATGTCAACAAACGTAAGATGGAAGTTATCGTAACGGAAGATCATCTTAGTTTGGCAATCGGTAAAAAAGGTCAAAATGTGAGATTGGCGACGCGCCTTGTCGGTTGGGATATAGATATTGTCAGCGAAAACCTTTTGAAGAAAGAAATTACCCAACAAATGGGCAAAATGATGGCTTCGGGCGAAGTCGTAACCATCGAAGCCTTGCACGGCGTTTCTGCCGCGCAAGCAGATGATTTGAAGGCAAAAAATATTACCGATGTTGATGCGTTGGCAGCAACTTCACTTGATGATTTGGTAGAGATTCTCGACATCAGTTTAGACGAAGCCGAAAGCATTTTGTCCTCGGCTCGGGGCGTTGTCGAAGCGCGAAACGCACAAAAAGCAGAAAAGGAAGAAACGGCTGAATCGGAAGAAACTGAAGCCGCAGAAGCCGCAGAAGAAACCAAAATAGTTGAAGAAACGACACAGGAAACTGAAGTCGGTGAAGAAAAATAATGTTCAAAAATAAGATAAAATCAAATATTTTTGGACGGTTTGGATTATTAAACGATAAATATGGCTATAGCAGCGAAAGTTCGGATTTACGATTTAGCCAACGAGCTAAGACAAGACACGAAGCGAATCATCGAAGATTTGCGGCGCGAGGGCGCAGATGTGTCTGTTCCGTCAAATTCTGTCAATAAAGAACTTGCGGATAAAGTCCGCGAGAAATACGTCCCCAAAACCGCGCCCGCACCGAAAAGATTAATCAAAGTCATTAAAAAGAAAGACGCTGAACCCGATGCACCTCATATCGAAACCGAAATCAGCGAATCTCAGCCCGTGCCGGAAATTTCGGCTACGAAAGAAACTGCTCCACTTCGAGCTTCTGAACCGGTTGTAAAAGTAGAACAACAGAAACAGGAAACACCTAAAGTTAAATTTTTAACGAAAAAATTAGAACTTAAACAGCCCGAACCAACGATTATTATTGATGAAGCGGCAGTTGCCGAAACCATTGATGATGTCGAAGAAATCGAAAAGATTGAAGAAATCGGAGAAATCGGAGAAATCGAAGAAATCAAAGAAATCAAAGAAATCATTGAACCGAAACCGATTCAAGCGGTCGAAGAAAAAATCGAGTCGAGTAAAGTTGTCGAAGCCAACATTGAAACGCCTAAATCTGTTGATAAAGTTAAAATTTTAACTCCCAAAGTTTTCAAGCCGACGGGAACTCAAGTTAAACAGCTTACTCTTACAAAGGTCGCGCTCGAAAAAGGAATGAAACCGGGTGAACGTCTAGTTAACGATGCTCCGACGAAAACCGGCAAATTCCACCCGGAAGAAAAAGCAAAAGCAAAAACCGAACGTGCAAACGAAAGAAATAATCGTCGCGGCGGCGGCGATCGTCGTCCCGAACTTCGCGGAACACAGGGCGAAAGCGCGAATCCGCAGCTTGTCTATACTCCGAATCAACAACGCCGCCCCGAAGGTCGCAGCGGAAACAAAAAAGGCGGCAAAGGTTTTGTTGATAGAAACGCCAAATTTCAAGAAAAAGAGTTTTCCGTGCCGCGTCCGAAATCTATCGAAGAACGCATTCTCGATCAGGTTGGCGGCGCAAAATCCGGCAATCTGAAAACTGCGCGTTTGACCGAAGGCGCAACAGTGCGCGATTTTGCCGAAGCCTTGGGCGTTGCGCCACGCGATATTGTGCAACTACTCGTAAAAAAAGGAATTTTCGCTACGCTAAATCAGCCGATTGGCGAAAAAATGGCTAAGGAATTAGGCACGAATTTCGGTTATGAAGTAAGTTTCGTCGCATTTGAAGAAATGGTCATTGAGCAGGAATTTGAAGAATTGATTGCTTCAGATTCCGACGATACGGAAGAAGAGCGTCCGCCCGTGATTACCGTTATGGGACACGTTGACCACGGAAAAACTTCTTTGCTTGATGCGATTCGTCATGCCAATGTTGCCGAAGGCGAAGCCGGAGGCATTACGCAACATATCGGCGCATACTCGGTTTATGTCGCAAATCCCGATGATCCGGGCGCAAAACGTCGTGTTGTATTTCTTGATACGCCTGGACACGAAGCTTTTACGATGATGCGTGCGCGTGGTGCTAAAGCAACTGATATTGTAATTTTGGTTGTCGCGGCAGATGACGGTGTGATGCCCCAAACCATCGAAGCCGTAGAACATTCAAAAGCGGCGGGCGTTCCGATTATTGTCGCAATCAATAAAATTGATAAGCCGGACGCAAATCCCGATAAGGTCAAACAAGGTCTTGCCGGATTAGGTTTGCAACCGCTTGATTGGGGCGGCGATGTCGAAATGGTTCCTGTTTCGGCGAAAAAGCAGGAAAATCTCGACACTTTGCTCGAAACAGTTTTGCTTCAAGCCGACATAATGGAATTGAAAGCTAGTCCGACGCGACGCGCTTCCGGCGTTGTTCTCGAAGCGAAACTCGACAAAGGGCGAGGTTCGGTTGCAACGGTTTTGGTTCAACAAGGAACTTTAAAAGTCGGCGATCCGTTTATTGTCGGACAGGTTCACGGCAAAGTTCGCGCGATGTTTTCGGACA
>CALMEH010000495.1 GCA_937863115.1 uncultured Acidobacteriota bacterium | reverse complement strand
CCTTGCGGTTCGGATTTACCCAAAATTTCTCACGCAAATCGGTTTGGAATATCCGTTTGCGTTTCAAGTCCATATAGTCAACAACCTTCTTTTTGCCTTCAAAAAGGTCTTTGTTGTTTAGGATAATTGCTTTGGCGCGATAAGTATCGCCGCCGAGCAGGAAACAAAACGCGATGACCAAACACGCCAAAGCGAGTCTGCGCTGCCGCCATTTTTCGCTAAAACTCTTAGATGTTCGTAACTCTCTCATTAAAATTCTCCTCCGTTGCTAAAATAAAATGGAGGATTTGGTAATTCAAATCCTTCATCGAAAAAATAATTGCCGTATGTAAAAACAGAATCCCTAAGTCAAAGAGCCAATTCTGGAAAGTGTTTCAAAGTATAGAGCATTTTAGCAGTCAAATCAAAGCAAAGTTTCATCATAAACCCAACATACTGAAATCAGTTGAAGGAAAGTATTTCGCCAAATTTGCAATGCGCGTCTTTTGCACTTCTGACAGAATAACTTTGCCGCGTCCGGCAACGCCTTTGTTAAAACGATTTTTTTCGCCGTCCGACTCGATTTCGGCGATTTTTTGCTCGATTATTTCACGCGGCGCGTCCAAACCGTTAAATTCCAAAACCTTTTCAACTGTCGAAACTTTATCGGCAATCATTTCTTCGTAAGTCAGCCACAGCATTTCTACTCGTCCTTCGCGTTCGGCACGTTGCCACGAAGCGACAAACTGAAAATACCAAGGAATCGCAAACTCGATGAGCAAATCAATTTTCTGCTCATCATCAAAAGAGAGAAATTCTTCCTTGTCGAAAAACGTGCTGAACGTAAAACCTTTCGTGTAAAAATCTAAAAGACTCGCGGTTGAATCGAAAATATTTCTGACCAAAACAATGGGCTTCACGCCGAAGGCTTGCATCATTTGAATATTCGCTTCGGAAGCGCGGGCGTGTTGTTGCGTAACTTTATTTTCCTTGCCGAATTTAACGAACTGCGGCAAATCCAATTCGTGTTCGTTTTGCAGTGCGGCAAAGACGCTAAAGACATCTTTGAAATCGGTAACGGCGACAAGGACGTTTTTCAAAAATGTCGAACCGCTTTTCGGCGCACAAGTTATAAAAATATGCCGCCCGATGTCGCGTTCGGTGTAATCTTTTGTGTAATCGCGCAGTTGTGCCGGAGTCTTTACCCAAGCCAGCGCGTTGGTCAAATCAACGTAATACGACGGACAAGATTCGATGGCGATTGCCTTTCGCAGAAAAAATAAAGCCGCTTCGTGTTGCCGTGCGTTGAAAAAATCCATTCCGAGATTCTTGAAAGTGTCCGCAAACTTACCGCGAAATGTTTTATCCTGCGCCAATTCGCTAGATAATTGGAGCGCGGAAACTTCCGGCGTGTAGCGATTGACGGGCGAAACGTCATCGGCTTTCAAAAGTTCGGCGATGCGTTTGCGATACGCGGTGAGAAGATTATGCGTAACAATATCGCGCACATTCGAGCCGACCTCAGACTTTTCAATGGCGAGTTTGAACGCCAGAATCGCCGCGTCAGCCTGATTCAATTCAAGGTAACGAAGCCCGCGGTCAACGTCCGCTTTAATCTGCAAAGCAAGCTCGCGCTTTTCCTCTTCGACCGATAATTCAAATGGTTGCGGTGGTGTCATAAATTTCTTTGACTGGAGCGCAAACGGCTCGCTTGCCTGAGCGCGGAGCGCGAAAACGGCGTTTGAGTAGAAATCAAGTTGAATCTAAGCGGAGTTTTCTACATCGCTGAAAAACGCGATGTTGCAAGCGAGCCGCTTGCGCTCCAGTCGTTACGCCATCTTAACAAAACCTTTCTCTGCTATAAAATCCAAAATCAACCGCGCATTTTCTTCCGCCGAAAAATTAACCGTGTCGAGCGTGATTTCGGGCGCGTCGGGCGTTTCATAAATATCGTCAACGCCCGTGAAGTCTTTAATTTCGCCGCGCCGCGCTTTAGCATACATTCCTTTCGTGTCGCGCCGTTCGCATTCTTCGAGCGATGTGTTGACAAAGATTTCGACGAAATTGCCAACCATCTGCCGGACTTCGTTTCGAGTAGCGCGATAAGGCGAAACCGCCGCGCAAATCGCCACGCCATTATGCCGCACGATTTCCGACGCGACAAAACCGATTCGCAAAATATTCGTGTCGCGGTCTTGTTTTGAAAAACCTAAACCTTTCGACAAATGCGTCCGCACGACATCGCCGTCAAGAATTGTAACCCGCCGCCCGTGTTCGAGCAGAAGATTCGTCAAAATCTCCGCCGTCGTTGATTTCCCCGAACCGCTCAAGCCCGTGAACCACAAACAAACGCCCTGTTTCTCACGCGGCGGAAAACTTTCCGCAAGGATTTCGGCAGTTTCCTTGCGTGTGAAAAATTCGGGCAGGGATTTGCCGCGATTCAAATAATCTTCGCGGATTTGTGTCCCTGAAAGCGCGAATGTTTTAGCATTTTGCGGAACTTTGGATATTTCTTCGTAACGGTTTTTGTCCGGCAAATAAACCATCTCATCAAACGCAATTATTTTCACGCCCAATTCTTCAGCGTGTTCTGCGACAAGTTTCTGCGCCGCGTCTGCTTCGTAAAAACCTTCTCCCGGACTCGCGTGATTGCGCCCGACAATAAAATGATTTGCGCCGTAATTGCGCCGAACAAGCGCGTGAAAAACCGCCTCGCGCCCGCCCGCCATCCGCATTGCGAGCGGCAGAAGCGCAAGCAAAATTCTGTCCGCTTCGTAGTGATTTTTAATGAGGGCGCGATAAGTTCTGACTCTGGTGAGATAGTCAATATCGCCCGGTTTCGTCATTCCAACGACGGGATGAATCAGCAAAGTTCCGCCCGTTTCTGCGATTGCGCGTTTCGTCATCTCCTCGTGCGCCCGATGAATCGGGTTGCGCGTCTGAAATGCGACAACGTTTTCGGTATTCAATTCAGCTAATTTCTCTCGCGTTTGTTTTGGTGAAAGACGCAAATCGGCAAAGTCGTAATGCTTCGGCAAATTCAAGATTTGTAATCTTCCCGACAGATTAAACTTTCCCCAATGCTCAATCTCCGCAACCAACGGATGCCGAAAATCATTCGTTTGCAAAACATTTCTTGCAAAATCTTCCCGCGACCATTCGTAAATTTCCTCTACGCGCAAAACGCCAAGTAAATCGTTCCGCTTATCGCGCAGAGCAATTTCCGAATCGAGTTTCAAACCTTCAAAATCATCAGACGGCAAACTTATCGGCATCGGAAAAAGCGTGCCGTTTGCCAGACGCATTTCGCTCGAAACTCTTTCAAAATCAGCCCGATTCATAAAAGTTTCAAGCGGCGAAAACGCGCCGGTCGCCAACAATTCCAAATCGCAACTTGCCCGTTCCGAAATCTGCACGGACGGCAGACGTTTGGCGAAATCGAGCAACGCGGCACGTTCTTCACCTTCAACAATAAGATTGATAAGTTTGTCGCCAAACGGCGAAATCAGATTCATTTACTTTGTTTTCAGATTGCCTCGACTATCGAAAATTACCGTTGCTTTTTCCGAACGGTCGCCGTAGGCTTCGACTTGCCATTCGATTTCCGTTTGCGGATTGAATTGATCAACAGGTATCAGGATTCTAATCATACTGACTTTTGCGTTTGTCATTTTGGAGTTTTCAATAGTTTTTTGCATCACTTTCGGGATGAGCGAAAAATCAATTCTGTCAACATCGAAAGAACTGGAAACACTTATAGCGGGATTTGACTCTCCAGCCCGCAGAAATTCGTGCGAATTCATCCGGTAATAATTGATTTCGTTAGGATTTTTCGGGTCGGCTGCCGTAAAGGTAAAGTTTTCAATTTGAATATTCAATTGCGAAATAGACAATTTGCCGCCGAAAAGCAGTTTGATTTGGGCCGCGGATCTTTGAATCAGCGCCGCATCGGAAGCAATCACACGCGGTTTGACGGTGGTTTCGGCAACATCAACAAAATCGCCTTGTAAATTCGTCGTGTAATGCGCTTGCGTATCGGTATCGGTTACATAAACATCACAGCGCATTGATTCGCGCGTTTTGCCGACATTGGAAACCAGATTGTCGTCGCGCATAACGGATTGTTTGGTGATGACGTAACGGCTGACGCTCGGATTTTTCAGATATGAATTTTTCTTGGCAAATTCTAGTGCGGCTGTCATCACTTTGTATAAATCAAACGAATCAATTTCGCCAAGCTGAAAAGGTTTCGCATCGCCCGTGGATTTTGTTTTAGTTTCGCTCAAAGAGCCTCTCGAATAAACATATCTTTTGGTGTATGTCGAAAAATAAACTTCGTTGTAAGTAATTTCTATTTCATACAAAGGTTCTTTCCCGATGCCCTTTTCCTTCACGGCGGCGAAGACTTTCTGCAAAGTTTCCGCGTCGAACATATCTTGTTTCGGCATCAAAAGACGGCACGACAAAACACTCGAAAGAACTAGAAAAACAAGTATCAGCGATTTTATTTTCATATATTTACAGCCAATTATTACACATAACATTCCGATTCCAACACTTTCACCGGCTTGCCGTTTTTCATCTCAAAAACTACACTGCGATTGCCTTCGTAATAGATTTCCCACATTACAAATTCCATTTTGCCATCGCCGTTAAGATCGGCAATCGCGGAAATTTCGCGGTTGGTTGGCGGATTGAAATCGCCGCTCTTTACAAGTTTGGAAGTAAAAAACTCGCCTTCAATTAAAATGTTCTGTGCTTTCCCTTTGACAATTTTTCTCAGCAAAACAAAGGAATAATCGCCCACGTTTTGTATTTCACTTTCGCCTTTTTTGTAATAATTTCCCGCGATAATAACTTCGTTTTGCCCGTCGCCTTCGAGGTCAATCTGATAAATTTGAGTGATGACAATTTTGGTTTTTGCAATGCCTTTGGTTTTGAGAAAATCGGCAACTGCTTTTGAATAAATTTTATCGGTGAGGCTGATTGCCTTCGGAATGCGCGGCAGAGGATTCCATTTGGCATTCGCGCCGAGCGCAAATCTCACGTTGTCGTCAGCGTTTTCCGTTTCCATTTCAGGCAATCTTATCACCGGATTTTCGAGGCAAACTCCTTGCCTTTCGCCTTTTGTCCCGAAAACCGTGTTTTTTTCGACACCGTCAAAATTGATGATATTAAATTCAGTTTTGTCTTTCAGGCTTTCCGCAGTTTTTTCCGCTGTAATCCATTTACCGTTTTGTGCGCCGCCGAGCAATGTAATGTTGTGAACTATTGGCACAATCGTTTCTTGTGCCGGAATGCTCAAAGTGAAAATAAACAAACATAAAAACGCCAATATATTTCGCATAAAATTTCTATTCTCCTTTTCAGTTTTAATTTGTCCTAACTTAAATTGACTTTGCTTGCGCCGATTTTTGCTTTAAGAAGATGATGACTAATTTTCGGAATTGTGTAAAATACTTGCGTGATGAAAAATTTATTAACTCTGTTTTTGATGATTTTCGTGAGTGCGAATGTCTTTGCACAGAACAATTTGCAGAAGATTTATGATACCGAACGCGCTTTTGAAAAAGCGGTTGCCGAACGCGGTGTAAATCAGGCATTTATTGATTTTACCGCTTCGGATGGCATTTGTTTTTTTACGGGTGAAGCCACAAATTGCCGCGAATTTTGGCGCACGACTCCGAAATCTCCGGCATTTATCACTTGGAATCCGACATTTATTGATGTTTCGTCAAATGGCGCACTTGCTTATTCGCTCGGAAATTCAGCGTATCGCGCCAACGGAAAAGACGACAAAAACGTGATTTACGGCGAATATGCAACCGTCTGGATGCGTCAGCCGAACGGCAATTATCTCGCGGTTTTGGATATGGGAATCTCGCACGAGCAAAACAACACCGAAACAAAATGGTCTTCGCCAAGTGATTCGGGCAAGGAAATTAACGCGCAAAGAAGCTCTGCCGCCGACAATGCTACTGTGTTTTATGAAATCGCAACGAAACAAGGCGCAAGCAAAGCCTACAAAGCGTTTCTCGCGGAAGATGCGCGAATGTTGCGCGAAGGAAAAATGCCGGTTGTCGGCAAAAAAGCCATTTTGGATGAAGTGAAAAACCAAAAAGGTTATCTGACATTTAACAAACGAACCATCTTCACCGAAGCGGCGGATATGGCTTATATTTCAAACATTTACACGGCGATAAACAAAAGCGGAAAGCAAACTGAAACCGGAAACTTCGTCCAAGTCTGGAAACTTCGCGGCGGCAAATGGCTGATTGTGTTTGATATGTTTCTGTCTTCGCCGACCAAATAATTTTGTAGTTTTATTTATTACTCTCGGCGATCTGCGTTTCGATAAAATCGCCGAGTTTTTGCATTTTAATAGAGCCGACTTGCTGAAGTTTATTGTCTTTTACACGAAAAACTGCGGCATACGGGGATTCGTCGGTGCCGCCAATTTGCTGAATTACGATAAGTTGCGAAGGTTTGAAATAAGGTCCTGACATACCGTTTCGATATTGGAGCATTTCAAAATATCCGCCACGATATTGTGTTTCGGTTTCATCAATAATTTCACTAAACTTTCCGTTTTTGTATTCTAATATTTTAAGGAAGTTGTCGCTTCCACCACCATTAGTTTCAAACATAATCTCTCTTGAATGTGGTTTTAAGAGCCTTACGCTTTGAAGATTTTCAATGCCGAAATCTTTTGTTTCATAGAGAATTTTTCCTAATTTATCGTAAATGCTGAGTTTATCGCTTGATGCAGAATTGGCTTTTTCAAAAGGCGGTTCATTCACGCGGCGAATTATGCCGGTAAACGAATTGTCGTTTCCATCGCTTAAAATCCGTATTTCGTTGACTTGTTCTTTTTTCAACATATCCAACAAATTACAACTTTGCGAACTTTCAGCGGCTCGATTTTCAATTTGTGCAGAAGTCGGTTTTGTATTTTGACCAATGAAATAACCAATCGAAACTGAAATTATTACACCGATTACAACTAAAGAAAATTTGGTGAATTTCATATTTTACCTCTGCAAATATTTTCATAAATTATAGCGCAACAATGCGAAATTGTTAATAATTTATTGAATTTAACTTGCCAAATTATTCGCATAACTGCAAACTTTTTGAAAGTGAGTAAAAATTTTCAAAAAGTCGCCGAACTTCTGCGGCTCGAAGCAAGCGCAATCGAGCGGACGGCGGAAATTTTAGATGTTGAAGCGGTTGAAAAATCAATTACGCTTCTGGCAAATTGCGAAAGCAAGGTGATTGTTACAGGCGTTGGGAAATCGGGTGTTATCGCGCAGAAAATCGCGCAAACCTTAGTTTCTACCGGCACGGTCGCGGTTTTCGTGCATCCGTCGGACGCGCTTCACGGAAGTTTGGGCGTGGTTTCAAAAGGCGATTGCGTGATTGCTTTGTCAAATTCGGGCGAAACCGATGAACTTTTATTGATTTTGCCGACGTTGAAAATGCGCGAGGTTTCGATAATTTCGATTGTCGGCAATCTCGATTCGACTTTGGCGCGAAATTCCGATGTTGTTTTAGACGCATCGGTTGATAAAGAAGCGTGTCCGCTAAATCTCGCGCCGACTTGTTCTACAACGGTTGCGCTGGCAATCGGCGATGCTTTAGCGATGACTTTGATGGAAGCCAAAGGTTTGACGGAAAAGGATTTTGCCGAAAATCATC